>DCTI01000023.1:0-869 GCA_002329525.1 Negativicutes bacterium UBA1444 | reverse complement strand
TGAGTTACGGGATCTTTGGGTTGGGTTCGGTGATTTATAGTCCGGCGAAATATGGAATATTGCCGTTTCTGACCACGAATGAACAAGAATTGATGAAGGCGAATTCCTGGATGGAAGGCGTCACGATTGTGGCGATCCTCAGTGGGGCGGTAGCCGGTGGTTTCCTGTCGGATTATTCGATTCCGCTGACCTGCATTCTGGGGGGCATTCTTTATTTGGTATCGATCTGCTTTACCTATCTTATCCCCCATAACCCGGGGACCGGCCGGATGCCGGGCTGGAATGCGATCCGCGATTTTACCGCCGATATCGCTTTTTTCATGAAGCATGTGGACGCTCGGTTTTCCGTGATCGGTTCCGCATTTTTCTGGACCGTTTCCAATATTCTTCGACTGGGAATGTTTGTCTGGGTGCCGGAAGAGCTGGGCCTGGCCGGCAATAAACCGGTCAGCCTGCTGATGGCGGTAATCGGCATCGGTATTGGCATCGGCGCTTTGCTGGCGCCTCGGTTCGTTTCCCTCCGGACGTATCGGAAAGCGATATTTTTTGGCATCGTCATGGGAGTCACGGTCATGGTGCTCAGTTATGTGCATACGCTGAATTTGGCGGTCGTTCTCATATTTATGGTGGGGATTCTGGGCGGGATGTATATTGTGCCGGTCAATACCTTGAACGAATATTTGGGAGATCAGACGATCGGCACCNNCCGGCCGGGCCACAACCGTGCAGAACTTTGCCGAGAATATGTTTATGCTGGCGGGAACCGGCGCGTATTCGCTGGCGGAGCGAATTGATTTTCCCATCGATCATACCATCCGTTGGAGCGGGGTCTTATTGCCGGGTTTTATGGCGTTCCTGGCCTTCTATCG
>DCTI01000019.1 GCA_002329525.1 Negativicutes bacterium UBA1444 | reverse complement strand
GGCCCGAGGACAGTTTCTCCAAGGATTTCGCGGTCGCGGCGTTGTTCGCGGTCAGTTTGTTGTAGGTGTTCATCGCGGCGATATTATGGTTGATTCTCATTGTTTCTTCCTCCTTGATTTTTACATCGGGCTTCCTTGCCCGATTTTTTCGGATCAATCCGGTAACGAAATTTCCGTCGGCCGCCGGTAGTTTAATTACCGAATTTTGATCTCACTATTATTATCGAAATGGAATAACAAATCTTAATAGTGTTTTTGAAAAAATTATAGGAATTTTTAAGATGCGCAGATAATATGCATTCAGATATACGCACAGGCCGGGGATGAGACCGCTTCGACGCTCCGCTTAACCTCCGCTTATCTCATGCCCCGGCCTGTCCACAACACACAAAGTCATTCTAAATCCGCACCAATAAAAATCCCGGGAGCAGAGTGAGGACTGCACACCGGGATGATTCGCGTCATATTAAACTCACAAAATTCCTATAAGGATTTCTTTTCGGGCGAAGCTTTCAACTGGTCGAGGCCGGTCAGGTCGCCGGTAGCGGCGGCCGCCTGGCGGTTTTCGGCGACGATCGCGTCATAGATTTCGCCGCGGTAGACTTTTACTTCGCGGGGCGCGTCGATGCCGATTCGGATGTTGTCCCCTTTCACGTCCACGACCGTCACCACGATGTTGTCGCCGATAACCAGCCGTTCGCCGGGTTTGCGAGTCAATACCAACATGGCTATTNNATTTCCCTCCCGCAGTGGCCGGGAACAAAGGATATTTTGTCGGAAACTGCGTTTTTTCGATCACCCACTGCGCCGCCTTGCGGTCCCGCAGGTTGACCAAGACCGGTCCGGCCAGGTTGACCGTCATGTTTTCAATTTTGTCCTTCACGGTGGCGATATTGAAGACTGTCGGCGGATTGTCCGCCGTCACGCCGATCTCGGCCATCAGAGCGTCATCCATATCGAATTCATAGTCGTTGAAAAACGCGAACGGATTAATCATCAGAAAGGTCAGGTCCGGGTCCGCCAGCGACTGCAGAAAATAAAATGGACTGTCCGGTTTGTACTCCATCAGGGCATACTGTTTTTCCTCTGGAAACCCGAGCAACCCCTGTGGAAATTCCAGAATCTGCTCGTCTGAAACCTCCAGCTCGCCGAACCGCGTCGATTGCACGATCATGCTTCATTTCCTCCCTCATCGATATTACAGTAACTATATTCTCGGGCAAGAAACCAATCTCCTGTTAGCCGAAGCCAAGAAAAATCAAGCGAGACGATGAACCGTGCTCTGCGCCTCGGCGACTTGAATGTCGATGTCGGCGTACTGCGCCACACGGATATCGACTTCGCCACGCGTGTACGTTCCCGTCACGTCGGCCGGCTGCACCTGATAATCCAGTTGCGGCGCCGACCAGTTCATTGCCAGCGGCTGCACATCAAACCGGACTTCCGGCTTCGGGACAAATCCCCAACCGAGCGAAAACGGTTGCGTCTGCGCCGTGTTGCGGTCAGTGACCATCTGCACGACCGTATTGGCCGAACTGTCGATCCGTGACAGCCGATTGCCGGTCTGAACGTATTGTGACACGGCTGCCTGCGCCGCCTGCTGGCCCTTCTGCGCCATCTGATCGGAGAAGCCGGCGGAATCATAAAATCCCCGCGCCTCCCGGCAGACCGAATTGTCGACACTCAGGCGAACTTCAGACTGCTGAACATCGAGTTGGGCCGGTTCCGCCGAAATCCGCATCTGTGCCCGTTGAGTCCGCAAATCAAGCGAAGCCGGTCGGGTTTGCGTCGACAACTGCGTCGGTTGAGTAGATATCCCCACCTTCATCATGGTCCTGCCCTCACCGTCTCATCAGCTTAGGAAATCAACGAGCGACTGCGGCATGATCTTCGAGCCGACCGCCAGCGCCGCGTTGTAGACATTCTCACTGTTTTTGAATGCAATGATGGCTTTGGGGATGTCGAGGTCTTCGTTCGCCGAAAGATTACTCGTGATGGTGGAATTGTTGGCGAGCAGCATGTTGGAGATCATTTCATAGGAGGCGCTGCGAGCGCCGATGCCCGTCTGAGCCTGAATGATATAATCATGCCCGTCAGCAACATAGGCCAAGCCCGTTGAGCTCATCCATGATGTATCTGGATTTGGTTTCAACAACTCATTCTTCACTTTGATCAGATCATTGAGCGTCTTGAGCGTCGTTACCGTATTGCCCGTCGATGCATCCGTCATGGTGTCTGCCGGCCCGAATGCTTCCACGCCGGTCAGGTTCACGCTGTCTTGGGTCGGATCCACCAGACCGGTCTGCGAAACCATGGAAATCTTGTTGTTGTCGCCGTTGTATAACACGACCTCGACTGATTCCCCGGCGGCGTTCGTGATCGTCGTCCGCGTCAGCGGCGGCGTCTTGTCCATCTGGCCAGCAAACAAGTAGCGGTCGCCAATCTGGGTGTTACCGATCGTGACGGCGGCGTCAATCAAGCCGCTCAACTCGTCTCCTAATGCGTGCAACGCATCTGTTGACTTGGTCCCGTCGGCGCTGACGACCAATTCCCGGGCCCGGGTCATGATCGAATTCATCTCGGACATGGCCGAGTCAGTCGTTTCCATCCACGAGGTGGCGTCCTTGACGTTCTGGTCGAACTGCACGTTCTCCGCCAGATTGGTGTTGTATTTCAGGCTGCGCACCGCCCGGACCGGATCGTCCGAAGCCCGGTGGATCGCCTTGCCGTCCGACAGCTGCTCCTGCAGCTTGTTCTGACGCTCCAGCGCGCTATTGAAACTGGTCAGATAGGAATTCACGATCATGTTGTTGGTGATCCGCATGGGTCAACCCTCCTAACGGCCGACAACGCCGGTGCTATTGATCAGTTTGTCGTACATCTCGTCCATGGTGGTAATCATCCGGGCCGCCGCGTTGTAGCCTTTCTGGAATCGGATCATGTCAGACATTTCTTCATCCATGTTCACGCCGCAGGTCGACTGCCGCCAGTTTTCGATCTGGGAAACCAGGGTCTTCTGGTTGTCCACCACCCGGGAAGCGCCGGCGCTCTGGATACCCAGCGTGCCGACCGTCGCGGAATAGTAACTGTTCAGGGAAGCGGTGACTCCCAGCGTCGGCGTGTAACCAGCCGGCAGCAAATTGGTCGTATTCATGCGCAGCGCCTGGGATAGTTTCACGGCATTGTCGCCGCTGGCATTGCCCTTCGTATTGGAAGTCTTGGCCGCAATCATCTGCAGGCCGGACGGATTCGTAGTCTGGTTGAGCAAGGCCGAATTGACCTGTAATGCTTGCAACCACTCACTCGGCTTCGTGAAGGTCGTATCGTCGTAAGCGGTCGTCATGTCGCCGAAAAAGTTCCGCCCCGTTCCCACCGTGGCATCGGTTGTGCTGCTGTCCTCACCGTACCCGGCCCGGTGGATGGCGTTGAAATCCCGCAGAATAAACTCGCTCATTGTCGACAGGCTATTCATGTAGCCCTTGATGCCAAATTCCCCATTGTCCCGCATGTCGATCAGCCCTTGCAGCGAGCCGCCGGAAAATTCGACATCCTGACCGTTGGCCTGAATCGCCAGCGTTTCATAACCATAATCGGCATCGGTCCGGCGGTCGGTCGTCAGTTCGGTGGTACGGCTGGNNCGCTCTGAATGATATAGTTGCCACGCCGGTCTTCCACAACCTGGACCGGGACATACTCCGACAGTTGATCAACCAGCAGGTCGCGCCGGTCCCGCAGATCATTCGCCGAGCCGGAAGCGTTGACTTCGGCCATGGCGATTTTCTGGTTCAGGGCGAGAATGTCGGACGCAATCCGGTTCACCGTCTGCACGTTCAGCTTCAGATCGGTGTTGATGCTGGTCACCTGATCTTGCAGTTGCGAGGCCGCCTGCTGAATGGTATTGACCAACTCCGTACCACGCTGCAACACCAGGTTGCGGGTGCTGTCGTCGGAAGCGTTGGTCCCCAGCGTCTGCCAGGCCGACCAGAAATTATCCAGCACCTTTTGCATGCCGGTATCGGATGAAATGCTGAACACGCCCTCAATTTGCGACATCAGGTCTTCCTGCGTCTGCGCATAACCGAGCGTGGTGTTTTCTTTCCAATACTGCTGGTCCATAAATTCATCGCGCGCCCGGGTAACCGACTGTGTGTCGACGCCGGTGCCGATTTGCATATTTCCATAAGGTCCCGCGAACGTTTCCGGCATCGAGGAAACGATGCCGACGCTCTGCCGGGAATAACCGGCCGTGTTCGCGTTCGATATATTGTGCCCCACCGTGTTCAGGGCCATTTGCTGGGCCGACAGGCCCCGCACCACGGTATTGAGTCCACTGAAAGCCGAACCCATCTCGCTACACCTTCCTATCGAGCAGCGCCGACATCGCCGATTCCCTGAATGCCGCTCCGGCAGGCGCATACGTTGGTTCCGCCTGGCGCCGGGTAAGCAGGTTCAGATTGTAATTGACGAACGCGAGCGCCTGCTCGGTTAATTTCGCATTGACAGAGTTGAGCCGGGAAAGCTCCTGGAGAACCGTAGAGAAATCTTCCTTAAGACTCAATAAACGTTTGGCGGCGTCCGGCTCCGCCACATCCGCCAATTCAGCCAAAGTGGGCTTATCGTTGCCCAGTCCGCAGGCGGCAACAAGAACGGCGGTCGCTTTCGCCCGCCGGTGTTCCAGTTCCTTGCCCTGCAGGAGCAGCGACTCTTCTTCGCGGTTGATCGCTTCCAACTCGACCGGCTTGCCCCGGACCAGGACGTCTTTTTTGTTCCCGCTCAATTCGAGCATATATCGATACAGCGCCAAAGTTTCCTCCAGCGCCTCGATCAGTTCCCGCCACAGTTCCCGCATCGGGATTCCCCCTATTTAACCAGCTTGTCCGCCAGGGCCCGGCCGATCATCTGATCGGCGAGTTGCGCGGCGTCCACCTGGTAATCGCCGGCTTCCACCCGGCGCGACAGCTCTTCGACCTTGTCCATCCGTACATCCGGCAACGCCTTGATGGCCGCGATCTGCTGCTGCAACCCCTGCGCCTCCGAAGAAAGGACGACCTGGTCGCTGCGCTGGGAGCTGGACTTGCCGGTTTCACGGACGCCTTTGCCCGACTTCACCGTCTCCACCCCATAAGCCTTATTGATGCCGCTGATGCCGTTGTTGCCCGAAATAATCATTTTCCACACCTCATCTACAATGCTACGACCCATTCCCCGGTCGATAACATTCCACTCAACTTATATATCGCAAAAAAGGAGCCGGATATTAACCGACTCCCACAACTTTTTCAAAAATATTTTTATGTCACCGGCGGTCGATCCGCATATGCAGCCCTTCGCCGGGGCGTCGAACCGGTTCCGGCGGCTTCGGGGCCAATTTGGTTTCCGGTTTGACCTGTTCGAGCACCCGACGGCCGCATTCCAAGCAAACCCGGCCTTCCAGGATCGGCCGGCCGCAACTTTCGCAGGGATATTCAACCTGGATGTCGCCGGTGATCCGGCCTTTCTTAATCATTTTCAATATGATTTTTTCCGCCACGCCAGTGGCTTCATGAATCTCCGGAATCGAGGCCCGACGATTGACCCGCAGGTATTTGGCCACCTTCTCCTCGTTTTCCTCTTCCAGCCGGTAGCAATCCGGGCACAACTTCGCCGGGTTCTCCACATAGAGTTTGCCGCACTCCGGGCAGTTTGCCAATCCCATGCCGAACCATCCTTCCGTTGCATTGCTTGTCTTATTATCATTATAAACCATCCCGGCAAGATACAAAATGAAAAAAAGCCGAAACCCGGCAGGATTTTGGCTGGCAGCAGCAAACAATATAATTAAACGCTCCGTTGCCGCTGAGTCTTGATGCGGCGTCCGATAAAAAATATCTATCGGCTGAAATGTGAAATCATGCTTCCAAACTGCCAAATCTCTGGTATACTATATGTACTTCGTGAGAATCATTTTACGACAGGAAAGGTGTCCCGCTGCATATGAGCAAACCGACAACGCCTGCCGCCCCGGTGAAAGTGACGGTTCCGTGCATCGACAATGAAATCGTGGAAACCTTGATCCAGATGCTCCGGCTGAAAAACCATCGGATCTGTCAGCATAGTTTCCAAGTGGCGAACTATGCCGTCAGTATCGCAGCCCAAATGCGTCTGCCCAAGGAAGAGATCGAACGGATCCGGATGGCGGCTGTGTTGCATGACATCGGGCAGCTGTCGGTGCCTAACTCCATTATTGCGAAAGTCCCCTACCTGTCCGCTCGCGAGATGAGCCTGTACCGGGGGCATTGCAATGCCGGTGCGGCCATGCTGGAAAACATGGAAGCCTTCACGGAATTCATCCCCTACATCCGCTTCCACCATGAGCAATGGGACGGCAAGGGTTACCCCAAGCGCCTCAAGGGCGTGAACATCCCCCTTGGCGCCCGGATCATCGCCGTCGCCAATTATTATGACCGGTTCATCAACCCCTGCGAGCAGAACTGGTCCAAGACCAAAAAAGAAGCGGTGAAGGAACTCAACAACATTGCCGGCACCGTACTCGATCCCGAGGTTGTGCGGGCGTTCATCAACGCGTTGGGCTGAGTTGCCGCACCGGCCTCAGTTGGCCAGGGCCAGGCAGGACACGGCGGTCGCGCCGGCCTCCCGCAAAGCGGCGGCACACTCCTCGAAAGTGCGGCCGGTCGTGACGATATCATCGACCAAGAGAACAGAATGTCCCCGAACGGTTTCAGGCGCGTTGACGACAAACGCGTCTTTTATATTTTCCGCCCGCTGGCGGCGGTCCAGTTCCCACTGCGGCAGCGTAGCCCGACGTCGAGACAGGCAGTCCTCCTGCCAGGGAATCCCTTGTCGCCGGCACCAGCCGGCAAAAATCAGCGTCACCTGGTTGTAGCCGCGTTCGGCCAGACGTCCGGCGGAAACCGGCACCGGCACGGCCAGCGTGTCATTGTCCCACAGGCCGGCCAGCTCCGCCTCGTCCGCCAATCCTGCCAACCAGGCCAAAGGCGCCGCATTTGCGCGGCGCCTTTGAAATTTCAGCCCGTGCAGCAGCAGCCGGACCGGACCGCTGTAGTCGGTCAGCACCTGACAGCGCCGCACGTGCGCCATATTCCGTTCCGTGAGGTCCAGCCGCCGGGGTCGCCACAATTCGCGCAGGCAGTCCACGCACCAGGCATCCGGGATGTCCACCGCCGCGCCGCAGGCCGGGCAATGGGACGGAAAAACGAGTTGCAGCGCCGCTGCCAGCCATTCCGAAGCCTGTCGCCGCCAGGCGGTCACAGGAACACCTCGCGCCGCAGGCGTTCGGCCAGCAACGAATGCCGTCGCCGCGTCCGGTCATTGGAAACTGCCGTGCCGAGCGCCTCGCTCGACCCCACCAGGATGACCCGCTGTTTCGCCCGGGTGATCGCCGTATACAGCAAGTTCCGCTGCAACATGATGTAATGGCTGTTCACCAGCGCCAGGATCACCACCGGATATTCGCTGCCCTGGCTTTTGTGCACGCTCATCGCGAACGCCGGGGCCAGCGCGTCCAGCTCCGTCCGGTCATAGGGAACGTCCCCCTCGGGATAGCGGACCAGCACCATCTCGTCGTCCATGTCGGCGATGCGGCCGATGTCGCCGTTGAACACGCCCTTGTCATAATCGTTGCGCGTCTGCATCACCTTGTCGCCGACCCGGAAAATCTTGCCGGACACCGCCAGTTCGCGCTTGCCGCGCGCCGGCGGATTCAGCGCCTCCTGCAAGAGTTTGTTCAGGTTTTCCACGCCGCAGGCCAATCGGTGCATCGGCGACAGCACCTGCACGTCGCGGCCGACATCCACGCCCTCGCCGGGCAGTTCGTCCCGGCACAGCTTGACCACCAGGGCCGCCGCCGCTTCATCGTCGGCAACTTCCCGCAGCTGGAACTCCCGCGCGCTGCGCACGTCCGGGAACCGGCCACGATTGATGCGGTGGGCGTTAAGAACGATCGGGCTCTGTCCCGCCTGGCGGAAAATCTCGGTCAGCCGCACCACCGGCGTCGTTTCCGACCGGATAATATCCTTCAGCACCGACCCCGGGCCCACCGCCGGCAGCTGGTCGACGTCGNNCAAATAATACATCAGCAAAATGTCCATCATCGATACTTCGTCGACAATGATCACATCGGCATCGATCGGGTACTCCTCGCTCCGGCCGAACATCGCCCGGCCGCCGCCCTGCGAGCCGGTGGCCTCGAGCAACCGGTGTACGGTCAGCGCTTCCCGCCCGGTGGCTTCCGACAGGCGCTTGGCCGCCCGGCCGGTCGGCGCCGCCANNACAGTACGTTCAGCACCGCCTGGATCGTGGTTGTTTTGCCGGTGCCCGGTCCCCCGGTCATCACCAGCACGCCGTTGCCGCAGGCCGCCCGCACCGCCTCCCGCTGCGCTTCGGCCAGCTGGATTCCCCGTTCCCTTTCGAATTGAGCCGTCAACGCCGCCACATCCGCCTCACCCAGGCGTTTCGCCGAGTCACGCAGCCGCAGCAGACGTTCCGCCACCTGGCGTTCGGCGTGGTACAAATGGTCCGGATAAATCAGCGCCCCGGCCGGCGCATCCTCCATCGCCAGCGATCCCTGCCGCAGCAGCTGCGACAGTACCTCCGCCACCGCGTAGCGATCGCAGCCCAGCTCCTTTGCCGCCGCCTGCACCAACACATCCTCCGGCACGCAGGTGTGGCCGGCGTCCGCCGTGCCGAGCAGAGCATACCGGATGCCCGCAGAGATCCGCTCGTGGCTCTCCTTCTCGGCTCCGCAGGCTAGGGCGATCCGGTCGGCAATCCGGAAACCGATGCCGTCGACTTCCTCGGCCAGCCGGTACGGGTCCTGTTCGATCACCGGCACCGAGGAGTCGCCGTACGCGGCATGAATGCGTCGCGCATACGCCCCGGGAATGCCGTGCGACTCCAGGAAGAACATCAGCTCCCGCAGCTCGGCCTTGGCGGAATATGATTCGACGATCATGGCCAGTTTTTTCGGGCCGATGCCTTCGACCTCCAGCAGATGCCGAGGCTCCCGCTCCAAAATATCCAGCGTTTTCAGGCCGAACCGCGCCACCATCCGCTGGGCCATCGCCGGGCCGATGCCCTTGACGGCGCCGGAGCCAAGGAAGCGCTCGATGGCCGGCAGAGTGGCCGGGGTCACCCGACGCAGCGCTTCGCCGCGGAATTGGCGGCCATAGCGGGGATGGACCGTCCAGGCGCCGGACACTTCCACATCCTCGCCCGGCAACGGCGCGCCGATGTTGCCGGCCACCACCACGAAGCCCTGTTCGGTTTTCAGGCGGAACACGACATAGTCGTTTTGGCCCTGGAAGGTAATGTTTTCGACCACGCCCGTCAATGTGTCCATCGCTGTGTCCTTTCCGTTTTTATATAGTCACTTATTTTGGAACGCTACGATTCAATTCGCTTGCTGTAGATTGTCGAAGGAATTCGTGAGGTGGAGTGGGGCGGAAGGCAGAATAAATGAAGATTGCATTAGGTTTTCGCCGTGCAATTCGTCGCCGAAGCGATGCAGCTGTGTCGGCAAAATCAACAGGGATGTTGATTTTAGCCCCAAGTGACCGGATGGAGCATTTGGGGCGGCCGGCAAAGCCAAGCGCAAGGCGTAACGAATTCCGGCGAAAATCTACAGCAATTGGAATTTATTCCGTCTCCCGCCCACACCAGCGCTATCTCAAATTACCTCATACCAGGCTGTTCAGAAAGGTCCAGATGGGCCTTTATCAACAGCCTGAAAACAGCCTGAAAAATTATTTTTAAAAGCAGCAGGAATTTTGTACAACATATCGTATACTTAATGGCGAGAAAATACTACTGATTGTAAGGAGCCAGCCCCCGAAAATGAAAGAGTGCATGTATTCCTACCATTACCACCGAAAACGCGCCATCGTGCGCCGGAACCCCGCCANNTCTGATCTGCCTCGGCATCCTCGGCATCGCGCTCCTATACGGAGTCTATTGCCTGAGCGCGTTGCTGGGCGCCTGAACACTCTCGCCACAGTCGAAACCGGAGGTTGAACGCCTCCGGTTTTTTTCGTCCGCTATTCCACATTCACGATCTTGTGCTTGATGGCGTACAGCACCGCCTGCGTGCGATCCGTGACATCGATCTTGCGAAAAATATTCGTCAGATGGTTCTTGACCGTCTTTTCACTGAGATACAACGTCCGGGCAATCTCGGCGTTGCTCATTCCCTTGCCGATCAGGCGGAGGACTTCGATCTCGCGCGTCGACAGTCGCTCCCCTTCCGTGATTCCCGGCGCTGCGGGTGCGACTTTTTTTTCTTCGCGGTTGGTAATGCCCTGGAACAGCTTTTTGGTCAAAGACGGCTCGACATAGGACTCACCGGCGTACACCCGGCGCACCGCCTGCACCATCATCGACGGTTCCACGTCCTTTAGCAGATAGCCGGCCGCACCGCTTTGGATCATGTTCATCATGTAGTTTTGATCGTCATGGATCGTCAGCGCCAAAATCCGGACCTCCGGGCAGCTCTCCTTCAGGCGGCTCGCCACCTCGATCCCGCTGGCCTTTGGCATGTTGATGTCCAGCAACAGTACATCCGGCCGCAACTCGATCGTCCGGGCAATGGCTTCCTCGCCGTTGGCCGCCTCACCGACGATTTCAAAATCGGGCTCCAGGGACAGGAAATTCCGGATTCCTTCCCGCAACAGTTGATGGTCATCGGCGATGAGAATGCGAATCGGCATGGCGCCACCCCTCTCACCCGTCTATTTGACAACTTTGGCTTTCAGAAAAATCACGACTTCGCTTTCAGTTTTGGATTTTGATAAGTTTCGGAAAAACTGGCCGAGTATCGGCAAATCGCCCAAAATCGGCACTTTACTCAGACTTTTGGCCTCAATACTGGAAATCAGGCCGCCGATGACCAGAGTATCGCCATCCTTCATGCGGACGTTGGTCTGGGCCGAGCGGGTTGTAATCTGATACGCATCGGTTTTTTGGCCGCCGACATTTAAGGTGACCGATGCCGGCGTCGATACTTCCACAAACACGCTGGCCGAAATCTGGCCGTCGTCATTGATGCGGGGCACATAGGACAGCGTGATCCCGGCGTTTTTGTACGAGGTGGTATATGTCACCGGACCGCCCGTAGTGGCCGAGTTCGGAGTCACGACCGGCAGCTGGTCGCCAATAAAAATCGTCGCTTTGTTGCCGTTGAAGGTCAGCACATTTGGCCGCGCCAACAATTTTCCATCCCCGTTAGCAATCAGCGCATTGATCGTTGTATTAAAGCCCATGGAATATTTATTGCCATCGCCGCCTGTAACTACAAATATGGGCAAATATGCCGGCGTGTTGGATGTCGATGAGGTTGACGAGGAAGTTGTCGACCCCGATGATGTCGAAGTAGTGGAAGAGGCATTTGACGATTGTTTCGAGGCGTTGGTCAAGGTTCCCCATGTCCAATCCACGCCCAGCGCTTTGGATGCACTTTTGGACAACGCCACCATCTGGGCCTCCAGCAGCACCTGCTGATACGGCACATCCAATTCTTTCAGCAACTGTGTGACTGTCTGTATCTGTTCCGGCGTCCCGAACGCGATGATGGCGTTGGTGGAGGCGTCAGTATTGATGACCAAATTCTTCAAGCCTGCCTGATTGGCACTGGATGCCGTGGCGCCGCCGGCAGTCACTTTCAACGATCCAGCTTCACTGCTTCCCGTTGCTCCCGGATTTTCCACCGCGAACTCGCTGTCGCTCTTGCCGCCGCCGACGATGATGTTCTTGATATGATCGGCCCGGGCGAATTTCAGCGGAAACACCTTGACTTCCTGGAAGCCTTTGGCCATTTCCTCCGGCGAGGTCACAATATAGGTATTGCCGTTTTTCTTGTCAATGCTCAGCCCCTTGGTTCGGGCAATATAATACAGCGCGGTTTCAAACGGCACGCGATCGAACGTGACCGTCACCGTATCCGTCGGTTTCACGTTGATCACGATATTGGCGTTGCCCATCCGCGCCACTTCGGCCAATACCACGCCGAGGTTGGCGTCCGTCACGGACATGGTCACCACCGGGGCATAGGCCGAAACCGGCGTCCCGGTAAACAATAGCGCGACCGCACACAGCAGGCACAACCAAATTTTCCATTGATCGCGACCAAAAATCATTTCATCACTGTCCCATCGTCAGTACTTGTGTCCCACCGGGACCGGCCAGCGTCACCGAACGCGGACCAATGGCGGTGATCCGATATGCCCCCGCCGATTCGCCGACCCGATAGGAGCGGCTGATATTGCCCTGGCGCAAAATCGCTACCCGCCGGCCTCCCGACCCTTCGATCACGCCGGTCAATACCGGTACCGGACCAGTTGGCGCAACCAATCCGGTCCCGCCGCGAACTGCACCATTGCCGGTTGGCGGTAACAAGGTTGCGAATTCGGCTGGCGGCGAAAAGATGTCCCGCGTCGGCAGCGCCGCTTTGGCAGCACCGTTGGGCAACGCCGCTGCCGGCGTATGGGCAGGCGTCACTGCGGCTTGCGGCGCCGGTCCGACCGGCGGCAAGGCTGCCGGGATAGGCGGTTGAAGGCCGAATAGCAACACTGTGGCCAGACTCAAAGCCACCGCCAACAACCCTATGAGGATATAGCGTTTTGTTTTATCATCCATGCCGATGGCAATACCCTTCCCGAATCAATTACCAGGCTGTTGATAAAGGTTCACCTGCAGCGCACTCGCAAGGAGTAGGCCGCATTTCTAAGCGCTAAAGCGCAAGAACTGCGCTCTCACGACTGCGTTTGCTTGCTTGCGTACAAGAAGTACGCGCGCAGCGCAAGCCTCGTCGTTTCTTGCATCTGGACCTTTCTGAACAGCCTGCGACTAGCAATTTAGAGCAATATAGAGAAAAGACATTTTCTCCACTATATGTTATCGGTTTCCTGCCCAAAAGTCCAGTCGCCGCCTGAGAAACTTTATTAATATCATGATTATTGACCGGCGGTGTTCATGCGGGCAATCTTCGGCCCCATGAGCCGTTTGTAGGCTTCCACACCCGGCTGGTCGAAGGCGTCCACGTCGGCCAGTTCCCCTTCATAAGCCACCGACAGTGCCAACAGATACAGCAGCTCGCCGAGATGGAACGCATCCAGCCGTGGCAGGCTGAAAACCGCACTAAACCGGCCGTCGGCCGCCAGAGCCTCAGCATTGGACTCGCGGGCCACTTCCAGCGCCGCCGACAGCTTAATGCCGGCAAACTTGGCGACACCCGGTTCATTGGCAAACACATTCGGCACAGTGATGTCCCGCTCCCAATCACGGACGCGCAGGAACTGGACCACCTTGTCCTTCGCGCCGTCCTGATGCTGCTGGGTCTGGGCATGCATGTCCGTCGTGCCCACCGCCACGATCGGCGTCCGGCCATAATACACCGTCCGGCCTTCCCGGTCGGTCCGCTTGCCGAGCGACTCCGCAAGCAACTGGATATACCATTCCGCCACCGATTTCAGATAGTCAGCGTAAGGCATGAACACTTCCAGTTGCCGGCCGTGATTTGCCGCCGCCAGATATTTCAGCACGGCGTTGAGCAGCGCCGGGTTCCGGTATATGTCAGATGGGCGGCAGGCTTCGTCCATCGCCCGGGCCCCGGCCAAAAAGGCGTCAATGTCAAAGCCGATGCAGGCGGCGGTCACCAGTCCCACTTCGGAAAAAATGCTGAACCGGCCGCCCACTCCGTCGGGGACTGCAAACATTGGCCAGCCGTGAGTGCGGGCCAGGCGATGCAGCACCGTCTCCTGCGGTCCCTCTGCCGGATCGGTCACGGCCACCACCTTGACCTCGATGGGCGGCGTTAACCGCCGCAAGGCGTCATACAGCGCCATGAACGTCGCGGTCGTTTCGATGGTCGAGCCGGATTTGGAGATCACGACCAGGCAGACCCGGTAGAGCTGGCTGGGATGGTGGTGCGCCTTCATTTTGGCCTCGCGTGCCAGTTGGTCGAGCAGCTCGCCGGTGCGCCGGGGGTCCAGATTATTTCCCGAGAAATAAAGTTTGGGCCAGCCGCCGCGCTCCGCCGCCGGACGCAGGTTCCAGAACTCGCCGCAG
>DCTI01000077.1 GCA_002329525.1 Negativicutes bacterium UBA1444 | reverse complement strand
GTAGCTCAGGGGATAGAGCAGCGGACTTCTAATCCGCTGGTCGGGGGTTCGATTCCCTCCTGGGACGCCAATAAAATCAATCCCTTCCGAGAATCATTCTTGGAAGGGATTTCTTTTTTATACTCATTTATACTCACAAACGTACTAACTGCCCTGTGACGGCTATGCGGACGGATATGGCCATTATNNTTTTTTTTAGGTTTTAATGGCCTAATTTGCTCTCAACTGCGGTCACCGGGACAGAAACTGGGATATGAGTCAATTTATTGGTTTACCATCTGTTTCCATGGGAATATACTTTAAATGCCGGCTGCCAATGCGGTCGGTACTTTTTTTTGAGGGGGTTGTAATATGGTTGGAAAGGTCAAGTGGTTCAATGCTGAAAGGGGATACGGTTTTATCGAACAAGAGGGCGGCAAAGACATTTTCGTCCATTATTCGGCGATTGAGGCCAAAGGTTTTCGCTGTCTGGAAACCGGCCAAATGGTGGAATATGACGTGGTTTTGAATAATGATCGGCGCGAAGCTGCTCGAGTCAAGAAATTGTAAAGAAAATTTCGGCAAAATAAGTTTATTTCTCGGAAATCCTATTATTTCCGCAGGAATTTTCGGTAGAGACACCGAATAGTAATAACCATAGATCAGGAAAGGAGTATGGATCTTATGGCTATTACTGTACGCGGCAAAAATCTCGACATTACGCCTTCACTGAAAGAATACGTGGAAAAACGGGTCAAGAAAGTCACCAAGTATTTTGACAAGACGGGTGACATCACTGTCATTCTCTCCGTAGAAAAAGGACGCCACCAAACCGGTAACTTCCATCATGTTGAAGTGACCGTGCCTGTTAACGGGTTGTTGATTAGGGGAGAAGAACGTACTGCCGACATGTACTCTTCGATTGACCAAGTTATGGACAAAATTGAAAAACAGATTGGAAAGTATAAAACAAAGCTGGAGAAGAAGTTCAGAGGTAGTGGATTCCGGGCTGACGTTGCGTCCACTGTGGTGGTTCCACCGGAAATGGAAGAGGATGCCATCGTCAGAACCAAAAAATTTGCTGTCAAGCCTATGGATGCGGAAGAAGCGATTTTGCAAATGAATCTGCTCAACCATGACTTCTTCATGTTCCTGAATATTGAGTCGGAACAGGTGAATGTGGTGTATCGTCGGAAGGATGGCTGTTACGGCTTATTGGAACCGGAATTCTGATGCGGAGGTAGTTTGGATCTCGTGAGCTTGTGGGCGTGCCAAGGTGAAAATCTTGGCACGCATTTTTTTTGCCAAACAGCGGAGCTGGTGGATTTTTGCACTTTGCAGGCGACTCTGATACAATATCTTAGATAGGCAAAAGGAGTGATCTGCGTGTTTGGATTTTTGAAAAAACTGTTTGGTGACGATAATGAAAATGAAATTCGCCGCATGGAAGAATATGTTGAACGAATTAATTCGTTAGAGCCAGCCATGCAGAAGTTGAGTGATGCTTCGCTGGCGGCAAAAACCGTAGAGTTTCGTCAACGTCTGGAAAATGGCGAAGCTATCGATACATTGCTGCCCGAGGCATTTGCCGTGGTGCGCGAGGCATCGGTTCGGACTACGGGCATGCGGCATTTCGATGTTCAATTGTTGGGCGGCGTTACGCTGCATGAGGGGAAAATCGCCGAAATGAAGACCGGCGAAGGCAAGACTCTGGTAGCAACGTTGCCGGTATATCTGAACGCCTTGGAAGGAAAAGGCGTCCATCTGGTTACGGTCAACGATTATCTGGCGAAACGCGACAGCGAATGGATGGGGAAAATCTACAATTTTTTGGGACTGTCGGTGGGACTGATCAGTCATGGCTTGGATTTTGATGAACGCAAGGCGGCCTATGCGGCGGACATCACTTATGGAACGAATAATGAATTCGGGTTTGACTATTTGCGGGACAATATGGTCATCTATGCGGACCAGATGGTTCAGCGTCCACTGAATTATGCGATTGTGGACGAAGTGGACTCCATTCTTATTGATGAGGCGCGAACACCGTTGATCATTTCGGGCCCTGGCGAAAAGTCGACCGACCTGTACTATGTCTTGGCCAAGATTGTGCCGAAATTGAAGGAAGGCGAAGACTACACCGTAGATGAGAAGATGCATACTGTTGCGCCGACGGAAGCCGGGGTAGCCAAGGCAGAGAAAGCTCTCAACGTCAGAAATCTTTATGAAAACGAAAATATGGAGTTGTCCCATCATTTCAATCAGGCCTTGCGGGCGCATGCGCTGATGCACCGGGACCGGGATTATGTGGTGAAAGACGGCGAAGTTATCATTGTGGATGAGTTTACTGGCCGCCTCATGTTTGGTCGGCGATATTCCGACGGCCTGCATCAGGCCATCGAAGCCAAGGAAGGCGTAAAAATCGAGAGAGAAAGCCAAACCCTGGCCACCATCACTTTCCAGAACTATTTCCGAATGTACAACAAACTGGCGGGCATGACCGGGACCGCGAAAACCGAAGAACAGGAGTTCCGCAAAATCTATGGACTGGATGTCATTGTAATCCCCACCCATCGGCCGATGGTTCGCACGGATCATCCCGACGTCATTTATAAGACCAAACGCGGCAAATACAAAGCTGCGGTGGCGGAAATCGCCGAACTTCATGCCAAGGGGCAGCCGGTTTTGGTTGGGACTACATCCATCGCCCAGTCGGAGGATTTGTCCGCCATGCTGAAGCGGCAGGGAATCCCGCACAATGTTTTGAATGCAAAGTTCCACGAGATGGAGGCCCAAATCATTTCGCAGGCAGGTCAACGTTCAGCGGTAACCATCGCCACCAACATGGCTGGACGCGGTACGGATATCGTGTTGGGCGAGGGAGTTCCGGAGCTGGGCGGCCTGCATATTATCGGCACGGAACGGCATGAGAGCCGACGGATCGACAATCAGCTACGTGGCCGGTCGGGACGTCAGGGCGATCCCGGGTCTTCCCGTTTCTATTTATCATTGGAAGATGATTTGATGCGGTTGTTCGGTGCGGAAAACATTTCTTCGCTGATGGATAAGCTGGGGATGGAAGAAGACGAACCGATCGAACACTCCCTGATTACCCGTTCGATTGAGCAGGCCCAGAAGAAAGTCGAAGCACAGCACTTCAACACCCGTAAAAATGTTCTGGAATACGACGATGTGATGAATCAGCAACGTGAAGTGATTTATGGACAACGTCGCCAAATTTTGCATGGCGAGAATCTGCGCGAAAACATCTTCTTCATGATTGAAAAGTTGATTGACCATGGAATGGAACTGTATGCGAACGAAAAAACACATGAGGAAGAATGGGATCTTGACGGATTGATGGAATATTCGTTGGATCTGTTCGCTGCGGAAGGCGATCTGAAGAAATCTGAACTGGAAGCGATGAGCCGGGAAGAAATCCGTGAGGATTTGCTGGAAGCTGCCAACGAAAACTATGACCGGCGCGAGCTTTTGTTCGGCGCAGAGAATATGCGGGAACTGGAAAAAGTCGTGATGCTGAAAGTGGTCGACGCCAAATGGATGGACCATCTGGATGCCATGGACATGCTGCGGCAGGGGATCGGCCTCCGGGCTTACGGACAGAAAGATCCGTTGATTGAATATAAGATTGAAGCTTTTGACATGTTCAGTCAGATGATCGAACACATTCAGGAAGATATTGTCCGGTATATATACCGGGTCAATATCGTGACCCAAGCGGAAGATCGCCTGGCACAGGCGACGACCAGTCACGGCGACGACGTCGGACCGAAGGAGCCGGTACGGGCGAAGGACACTGTGGGGCGAAATGAGCTGTGTCCTTGCGGCAGTGGTAAAAAGTATAAAAAGTGTTGCGGTGCAAAATAAATCTTTTCGGGGGGCGTGCATATGCTGAAGATCGAAAATTTAGCGGTTTCGGTCGGGGACAGGCCTATTCTGCATGATGTGAACCTTGAGATTAAGGCGGGTCAGGTGCATGTCCTGTTCGGACCCAACGGTACGGGAAAATCTACTTTAATTGGCGCCATCATGGGATTTCCCCGTTATCGGATTACCTCCGGCAAGATTTGGTTTAAGGGCATTGATGTGACGGAAGCCCCGGTTTATGAACGGGCCCGGGCGGGGATCGGCGTTATGATTCAACGTCCGCCTACAGTGAGAGGATTGACGGTGCGTCAGATGGTCGGCATCTGTTCCCGACAGCAAGCGGATGCGGATCTCCTGGCCGCTAAGCTCAATATGACCGACTTTTTGGAGCGTAATGTTAATGAGGGGTTTTCCGGCGGAGAGATCAAGCGATCGGAACTGTTGCAGCTCACAGCGCAAAAACCCGATCTTTTAATGCTCGACGAACCGGAGTCCGGGGTCGATATCGAAAACATCGCACTCGTCGGCGAGGCAGCGAATCGAATTTTATTGCGAGGACAGACGGACGGGCAGGAAGGGTCTATGCGCAAGCAACGGACAGAGCGGACCAAATCCGGCCTCATTATTACCCATACTGGACATATTCTCCAATATGTGCCGGCGGATGTCGCCCATGTGATGTATAAAGGGACCCTTTCCTGCAGCGGCAACGCCCAGGAGATGTTGCAGTGTATCCAGCACAAGGGCTATGAAGAATGCATTCGCTGTGCGATCTGAGGAGGCAGGGGCGATGAAAAAACAGGACATTTTGAAGGAAAAGGCCAAGGTGGCGATTGACAAAAAGGCCGTCTATGGTGCTGACATCGACCTGGACAGTTACCTTGAACACGGGAAAGAAGACGCTCCAGTCCCTGATTTGACCGCTTTACCGGCAAATCAGCGAAAGCAGCTGGAAACGATCGGCCTCGATACATCCGGAACTGGCCGGGCCGGGACCTATATGCAGATGGACCATTCGGTGTCACACTGCGACGTTGCCGCTGACGGAGTGGAAATTATGTCCACTGATGCGGCGCTTGAGTGTCACGATTGGCTGACTGACTACTGGTGGCGGGCGGTGGCACCGGATGCTGACAAATATACGGCACGGGCGGCATTGCATCAGGAACATGGCTATTTTATCCGGGCCTTGCCAGGACGGAAGATAGCGGAACCGGTGCAGGCCTGTCTCTACATCGGCCAGGAAGGGCTGATACAAGACGTTCATAATATGATCATCGTGGAAGAGGGCGCAGAATTGCACGTCATTACCGGCTGCGCCACTGATCCTAACGTTAAAAAAGGCGCCCATATCGGCATCAGTGAATTTTATGTCAAAAAGGGCGGCAAACTGACCTTCACCATGATTCATCGTTGGGGCGAGGAGATCTCGGTTCGTCCGCGTACCGGCGTGGTCGTCGAAGAGGACGGCTTGTTCATTTCCAATTATGTATGTATGCAGAAGGTCAAGGATATTCAAATGTATCCGAGCACCCGGCTAACCGCGCCGGGGGCTGTGGCCCGGATCAATTCGATTCTGGTGGCGCCACCCGGTTCACACATGGATGTTGGGGGCAAGGTGATTCTGGAATCCCCGGGGACCAAGGCGGAGATTGTGGCCCGGACGATTTCAACTGGTGGCGTGATTATTAATCGTGGCCATTTGGTGGGTAGCGCTCCCGAGTCAAAGGCGCATCTGGAATGCCATGGCCTGCTGCTTTCACCGGGCGGCGTTATTCATGCCGTGCCCGAACTGGAAGCTCGGACGGATAATGCGGAGCTGAGCCACGAAGCCGCGGTCGGGAAAATTGCTCCCGAAGAAATTGAGTACCTGATGGCGCGCGGGCTGGATGAAGAAGAAGCTGTGGCCACCATCGTCAGAGGGTTTTTGAACGTAAATATCGAAGGGATTCCCGCATCGCTGGCGCGTGAAATCGATCGTGCGGTCAGCGAATTTACCGTAAACAAGGGAGCATGACTGACTTGCCGTCTTGACTGACATTTCGGTAGGCTTGCCAGAAAATACAGGGGATGGTTCCCCGATTAATTAGGAGTGAAGTAACGTTGTTGTTGTCAGAATGGAAAGGTACGATTGAAGAATTGGGGCGTCAAGTGGAAGAACTTAGGGGGTCTCTTTGACGTCGCTGAAAAAGAAATTCAGATTGGCCGGCTGGAACGTCTGGCAGGAGCCCCGGACTTATGGGAAGATCCTCAAGCCGCGCAGAAAGTGATGCAGGACATTACAACCCTGAAGGGTCCGGTGGAGCAGTATCACGGTTTAAAAAATCGTCGGGACGATATTTGGGCTCTTTGGGAACTGGGGATGGAAGAGAACGACGATAGTGTGCAAGTGGAATTGGAGGCAGAAATTCGCGAACTGAAGCATGATATCGAGCAGCTACAGCTTTCTTTGATGTTGTCCGGCGAATATGACGCCAACAATGCGATTCTGACCCTCCATGCCGGAGCAGGCGGAACAGAAGCGCAGGATTGGGCGCAGATGCTGCTTCGGATGTATGTACGCTGGGCGGAACGAAATCATTACAAAGTGGAAACGCTGGATTTTCAGGATGGTGACGAGGCGGGAGTCAAGAGCGCCACGCTGATGATCTCCGGCCGGAATGCCTATGGCTATCTGAAAGCCGAGAAAGGCGTGCATCGATTGGTGCGTATTTCTCCGTTCGATGCCAATGCCCGACGCCATACTTCATTTGCGGCAATTGATGTGATGCCGGAAATTGATGACAGTGTTGAAATCGAGATTCGACCGGAAGACTTGAAGGTCGATACGTTTCGGGCCGGCGGAGCTGGCGGCCAGCACATCAACAAGACGGATTCGGCGGTTCGGATGACCCATCTGCCGACCGGAGTCATTGTCCAGTGCCAGAATGAACGGTCGCAGATTCAAAATCGGGAGCAATGCATGCGCCTCTTGCGCGCCCGTCTGTTTGAGCTGGAACAGGAACGGCAGGCGGCCGAAAAGGCCGAGATTGCCGGTGACTATCAAAAAATTGAATGGGGAAGCCAAATCCGATCTTATGTCTTTCATCCCTACAGCATGGTCAAAGACCATCGGACCAGCTTTGAAACCGGCAATGTGCAGGCCGTCATGGACGGAGAATTGGATGGTTTCATTGAGGCCTATTTGAAGCAAAAGCTGATGTAGGAGGGGGACCGTGTCGAAGAAAACGTTTTTGATTGGATTGGTTGCCGCTTTTGTCCTATTCAGCGAAGTGGTCACTCCCTGGCTTGCGTCATTTTGGTTGGACAGCGCTCTGGCCAAAGTTATGCCATCTCGCCAGCACCAAGTTTCGGCGCGATCATTTCCTGGCGTTACGCTTTGGCAGGGACAGTTCGATAATGTTGCGGCCACCGCCGAGGAAGCCCGGCTGGACGGTTTAACATTGCGGGAAGTTCGGATCACGATTGCCGATGCCCGTCTGGATATGGGGCATTTGGTGTCGAGCCGGCGGGTTACGGTTCGAACTGTAAAGGATATGGATATCGTTATCAAGGTCACGGAAAAGGATCTGGCCGAGTATTTAGGAAAAAAAGTGAAAGAAGTCAAAAACCCGACCGTGAAAATACTGACGGATAAGATTCAGATTCGAAGCGACGTGGACTTGGGGATCTTGAAGTTGGCGGTGGGTGTGGACGGCAAAGTGGTAGGCGATGCCCAGTCAATCCGGTTTCGTAGTGACCGTCTGGAAGTCAATAATGCTGGCGGAATCAATTTTGGCGCGGTATTTGCCGAAATTCCCCTGGTTGATTTGACTCGTCTGCCGTTTCAGGTTGCTGTTCGCAAGGTTGTCATGGAACCAGGGATCCTCACCATTTATGCCGATAATCGTTGAGTAGCCGATTTATAAGGTGGAATGAATTTTGCTGGTCTTTCGATATAATCGGATTCTTGTCGCCTTGATTGCATTGGGCTTGGCGGCAGCTCTGGCGGTATGCTGGCAGCGTTATAACATTGAACGGGTGAATACACAAGTCGAGATTGTGTCGGACTACGAGGAAATCGTGGAAATGGCCAGAATCGACGGTATTCCCTTGCAGGCGGCATTGCGTCAGCTAAAAGCGGCTGGGTTGACATCCTTGGCGATTTATGAGACAACCCTGGAAAAATTGGCGGCTGAAGGGGTTGTGACCGCCGTGTCGACGACCCAGATGCTGCACAGCTATCACGCTGGAACTTTGAGCAATTGGTGGTGGCGCAATGAGGTCGAGTCCGGACGACTGGCGGCCGGACAGGTTTATGTACTGGATCGCGAGACCGATCGCTTTGCTGAGGTTCAAAGCGATTTGGAACGTCGAGTCGGTAAGCATCGAATAAAATACTTTAACGAGGGCGGCCGCCGTTTTCTGATTGTCGATGCACCTTTTGAATCGCTGATCAAATGGAATCTGGGATTGCCGGTGGCAGAGATGCAGACGGCAGCTTCGAACGGATTTCTCGTTCTGGCCAGGCCGACAAACTATCTGAAAGTCACTCCCGATGATGTGAAGGCTGTGTTTGAACGTATTGATTCCGTGGGGTCCGCGGTGACCGGCCTTTATTTTGTTGGTGAAGAAGTACTCGGTTTCCCGAATCAGCTTCCTTTGGTTGCTGCGGAAATGAATAAACGCGGGATTTCTCTGGGGATGTTGGAACATTACACTCAGCTACAGTTCAACATGCAGGAAGGCATGTTCGAATTGGCCAGGTTGTCGGGATACTCCGTGGCCCGCCTGCATCAGTTGTTGAAGGTGGAACAGCCCAAACTTTCAGTTCAGGAAGCAGTTCATCGGCAGGTACTGGGAAGTCGTGAACGGAATATCCGTATGCAGTATCTGAAAATGTATCAACGTCCGTTACCGGGAAAAAACCTGACCGAAACGCATGTGGCTTATGTCAGCGGAGTCAAACAAGGCCTGGAATCTTTCGGCGTTCCGACCGGGCCGGCAACAGTATTTGCCACCTATAGGCCGCATCCTTTCTTGCTGCTGTTGATTACCATTGGTATGGTAGCAGCCGCTGTTTTGCTGGTCAGCGTTGCGGTTCCCCTGCCACGTCGGGTGCAATATAGCCTGCTTGTTTTCGGTTCGTTGGCTTTGGGAGCACCGCTCTTTTTTGGCCGGGCCATCTTGGTACGCCAGGTAGCGGCTCTCGGTAGTGCTGTCTTGTTTCCGGTGTTGGCCATGACATGGCAACTGGATTGTTGGCGTTCGTCGGCGCCACGCGGCGGCGCTCCCGTTTGGCGAATTTTGCGGGATGGCTTGGCCGGGATCAGTCGGACTTTCCTAATTTCGCTGGTAGGTGGGGTATATTTGGCGGCCGTTCTGGCCGACACCGAATTTCTGTTGGAAATGGAAATTTTCCGGGGTGTAAAATTAACGTTTGTGTTGCCACTGCTGCTGATCAGTATTGTCTATTTGACCCGGTTCAATCTGTTCCCGGGTGTCGATGCCGATGATTCCCGGCATTTATGGGCCAAACTGTTGCACGTGCTCGATTATCCTGCCTATATCAAAACCTTGTTGGCATTTGGTGCGGCGGCGGGGGTCGCCTATGTATTTGTCGGCAGATCCGGCCATTCGGCCGGAGTTCCTGTGCCGGACGTTGAAATCAAATTGCGCCGTTTCCTGGAAGTCACAATGTATGCCCGACCGCGGGAAAAAGAATTTCTTATCGGCCACCCGGCCTTTTTGATGGCGGTCATGGCCCTCTACAGAAATTGGCCGCGGTTTTTCCATTTTGCGTTTGTTGTCGCGGCGACCATTGCCCAGGGTTCATTGGTGGAAACTTTCGCCCATATGCGGACACCATTTTTGATGTCCTTGATCCGTGGCGCTAATGGGCTGCTGCTGGGCGCACTTTTGGGTGTGGCTGCAGTTCTGGTGTTCCATTGGTTGCAGTCGCTGACCTTTGTGCTGGGAAGGAGACTGCCCTCGGATGAGTAAACTGGTTATTTCGGGCTATTATGGTTTTGACAATGCGGGCGACGAAGCTATGTTGTTGGCTATGGTCGGCGCATTTCGTTCGATGGAGCCGTCGCTCGATATTACGGTTATTTCCGGTAATCCGGCGGATACCCGACAACGCTACGGAGTTTCGGCGGTTCATCGGCTAAATCTGTGGGGAATCATCCGGGCCATTCAGCGGTGTGACCTGCTCATCAGCGGCGGCGGCAGCCTGCTGCAGGATGTTACGAGCGGCCGGAGTATTTTTTATTACCTTGGCATCATGCAGTTGGCTTGTTGGATGGGACGGCCGATAATGCTCTATGCTCAGGGAATCGGACCGATTCGCAGTCGTTTGGCACGTGCTTTTATGAAGCATATCGGCAATCGTGTGGCGGTCGGCACCGTGCGAGATCGGGGATCTTTGACTGAACTGGCGGGGCTGGGAGTGACCAGACCTCAAGTAACGGTTACCGCCGATCCGGTTTTGGCCTTGACGCCGGCTTCCCCGGAGTTGGGCCGCAGGCTGATTGACGGCCTGGGTCTGACGGGAGAAGGTCCCGTCATCGGATTTTCCGTCCGCGAGTGGCAGGAATGCGATCATTATAAAACCGTGTTTGCCGCTGTGGCGGACCGTCTGGTTGTGGAAATCGGCGCCCGGATTGTCTTCCTTCCCATGCAATGGCCGGATGACGTGACGGCCGCCCGGCGGGTTGCAATCCGAATGCGGCAGCCGCATGGCATTATCGAAAAAAGATGCGATACCACCGAGCTGCTTTCCATCGTCCGCAATCTGGATTTGTTGGTGGGAGTGCGCTTGCATGCCTTGATTTTTGCCGCGGTCACGGAACGGCCTTTTGTCGGGGTTTCCTATGACCCCAAAATTGAACGCTTTCTGGAAACTTTGGGCGAGCGGCATGCGGGTACCCTGCTTGACTTGAGCGTCGAAGGACTTATCGATAAAATCCTGCAAGTAAAGAATGACACCCTGTCGATGAAAAGGCGGCAAGAACGGGTGGCTGAGCTTAGGAGCCAGGCCTTGTGCAACGCCGCCTGCGCCATGAATTTGCTTGTGGAAAAAGGGGAAAAGGTGTTCATGTCGAATAGGAATAAAGTTAAATTGTGAATCAAAATAGTAGGAGCGCTGGTGCATTTTGATACAATTAATGGAAGTCACAAAAATCTTTGACGATGGTTTTGTCGCTTTGCAGAATTTGACTTTGAAGATCGACAAGGGCGAATTTGCGTTTGTCGTCGGGCCCAGCGGCGCCGGCAAGTCGACGTTGATCAAGCTGCTGTTCCGGGAACAATTGGTGACTTCGGGTGAGATTATCGTTAACGGCAGAAACCTGAGCGAGTTGCAGCCGCAAGAGATTCCCTATTTTCGTCGATCCCTCGGTATCGTGTTTCAGGACTTCCGGCTGTTGCCGGATAAAACGTGCTATGAAAACGTTGCGTTTGCCATGCGAGTCATCGAAGCATCTCGCCGGGACATTCAGCGCCGGGTCAAACATGTCCTGGACTTGGTGGGATTGTTGCCGAAGGCAAAGATTTATCCGGCGCAGCTTTCGGGCGGC
>DCTI01000151.1:10164-10370 GCA_002329525.1 Negativicutes bacterium UBA1444 | reverse complement strand
GATGCCAAGGCACAAATATCGGGACGAAATGTCGTGTTTTTTGAAGGTTTGCACCATGGCTTCGCCAATCGCGTCGGCTTTCTCGGCCGTGTAGGCCATCAGGGAGGGACCCGCGCCGCTCATGGCAACGCCCAGGGCGCCGGCGGCCTTGCCCGCCGCGAATACGTCCATCATGCCGGGAATCAACGCCGCCCGGTAAGGCTGGT
>DCTI01000151.1:0-10155 GCA_002329525.1 Negativicutes bacterium UBA1444 | reverse complement strand
CAACCAGCAAAGCTGTCCGGCTGACATTGTATACCGCGTCCCGATGCGGCACGCTGGCCGGAATGGCCTGCCGCGCCTTATTCGTCGACAACCGGAAATCCGGAATGCACACCACCAGATGAAGTTGCTCCGGCACCGGCAGCCGCAGACAAGACACCCGCCCGTCCTGGACCACGGAAATTGTGAACCCGCCCAGCAAGGCCGGCGCTACATTATCGGGATGCCCCTCCAGTTTGGTGGCCAAATCGAGCAGTTCTTCCGGCGAAAATTTCCCGCCGAGCACCGCATTCGCGGCGACCACACCGCCCACGATGGCGGCCGAGCTGCTGCCCAGGCCTCGGGACAAGGGGATATTGTTACTAAGGACCAGGCGAATGCCGGCCGGTTGTTTCCCCGCCTTTTCAAATACCGCCCGGACCGACCGGAGTACCAGATTGCGGTCGTTGACCGGCAATGAATCGGCACCGTCGCCGGTTACCCGGATCTCTATTTGGTTCGGCGTCTCCGTCATTTCGAGCAGGACTTCGTTGTACAGGGTACAGGCGATTCCCAGCGTGTCAAACCCGGGTCCGCAGTTCGCCGTCGTGGCGGGAATGCGAACCCGGGCGCGCATGTCACTCTGCATCGACGCCCACCACCCGGATGACCGTGGAAACCTTGTTGACCACGGACAGTCCGCTCAAGGTCTGCACCGCCAGTTGCAGATCCTCGTCCTTCACCTTGTAGGTGATCAGAACGATTTCCGCCCGGGTACCGACCCGTCGTTTCTGGATAACGGAATTCAGGCTGACCTGCTGCGCGCCGACCGCGCCGGCGATGGCCGCCATGACGCCCGGCTTGTCCTCCGCCAGCAAGCGGATATAATACGGCGATTCCGTCTCCGAAATCGGCGAAATGCGTTTTTCCTCAAAGCAGGTGCACAGAATGTGACTGGATGAATGATGGGCAATATCCCGCGCCGCTTCCATGATGTCGGCGCAGACCGCGCTGGCGGTCGGTAGCGAGCCGGCGCCCCGGCCGTAGAACATGGCGTCGCCGACCGCATCGCCCCGGATGAAGATTGCGTTGAAGGCATCCCGGACTGCGGCCAGCGGATGGGTCAGCGGAATGAACGCCGGATGAACCCGCGCATTGACGCCCTTGTCCGTTTCCTGGGCAATGGCCAGCAATTTAATCACATAGCCCAGTTCACGGCCGTAGTCGATATCTTCCGGCTCGATCTTCGTGATGCCCTCCGCGGAGACATCATCCAGCCGGACTCGGGTCCCAAAGGCGATCGAAGCCAGGATCGCGATCTTGCGCGCCGCGTCCAGTCCGCCTACGTCGGCCGTCGGGTCCGCCTCGGCATATCCCTTGGCCTGGGCTTCGGCCAGTACGGTGGCGAAGTCCATCCCTTCGGAGGTCATTTTATCCAGCATGTAGTTGGTGGTCCCATTGACGATCCCCATCACTTCGGAAATCCGGTTCGCCGCCAGGCAACGCTTCAGCGGCCGGATGATCGGAATGCCGCCGCCGACGCTGGCCTCGAACAGCAGGTTGACATTGTTCTTTTCCGCTGCTTCGAACAGCTCCCGGCCGTATTTCGCCATGACGTCCTTATTGGCCGTCACCACGTGCTTGCCCTGGTTCAGGGCTTCGAGCATCAGCGTCCGGGCGGGCTCCTCCCCCCCCAGCAATTCCACCACGATATCGATCTCGGGGTCCCGGATCACGCTTGCCGGATCGGTCGTTAGCTCGGCCGCGGTCGACAGGGCCCGTTTTTTATTTGGATCGCGCACCAGGATTTTCTTTATTGCAATCGCCGTTCCCGCCCGCTGGGCGATCAGGGAGGCATTTTCCGTCAATACGCGAACGACGCCGGTCCCGACTGTGCCGAAGCCCAGCAGGCCGACCCGCACTACTTTGTCCATGAAATTCCCTTCTTTCCGAAAATCAGGCCTGACCCAATACTTCCAGCCGCTTGACGCCGTCAATCACCCGGATTTTGTCCAGCAGCGCTTCCAGATCCACCGCCAGTTCCATCGTCTCGATCGACAGCGTGGCGTTAGCCACACCCTGCAGCGGAATGCCCTGATTGATGGTCAGCACGCTGCCGTGCTCGTTCGCCAGGACCTTGAGTACATTGGACAGCACCCCGGAACGGTGTTCCAGCAGCAAAGCCAAGGTTACGATTTTTTCTTTGCTGGCCTCGTAGAACGGAAATACATAATCCTTGTATTTGTAGTAGGCGCTACGGCTGAGATTCAGCATTTCCACCGCTTCGTTGATCGTGCGGACTTCGCCTTTTTTCAGCAATTCCTTGACCTTGATCGTTTTTTTGATGGCCTCCGGCAAAATTTCTTCCCGGACCAGGTAGTAATTTGTTTTTGCGTCCGTCATGTTGTCACTCCCGCCGCATTATTTATTCGTACAGCAGATATCAATATATCCACCAACAAAAGACATTATACCATTGAAAAAAGACATCTGGCAAGTAAAAACCAAAGAAACCGGATCACGCCGGCCGACGCAGGGTGATCAGGCCGACCTCCGGCGGACAGTTCAGGCGGAATGGCATCCAGTGCCCGGCGCCGCTACTGACGAATCCGAAACTCTGTTGCTGTCCGTACACGCCGCGCATGTAGGGATAGACGACTTCGAAGGGCGAGCGCTGCCCCCAGCCGACCTGCCCGCCATGGGTATGTCCGGCCAAAGTCAGGTGAATGCCGTGCTCGAAGGCCCCTGGCAGAAAATCCGGGTGATGCGCCAGCAGCACTGTAAACTCGCTGCACCGCCCCGTCCCACAGGCCGTGTCCAGATAGCGGCGGGCCACTTGCGGACGGACGGAAACCGAGTATCCCAACGGATAATCGACACCGGCAATGACAAATTGCCCCTTGCCAAAAGGAAGTGTCCGGTTCTGATTGTCGAGAATCTGAATCCCGTTCTCCACCAGCAGCCGCCGAATCGGCGCCGCGCCGCGCAAGTGTTCATGGTTACCCATGCAAAACCAGGCACCTAGGGGCAACGCCGCCAAAAACGGTTTCATCGCCGCCATGACCCCCGGCAGTTGTGACACGTCATCGACGAAATCGCCCGTGATGGCCAGCAAGTCCGGCGATTCCGCCTGCAACAGATCGGCCATTTTTTTGACGTCACGGGCCGACACATACGGACCGACATGCACATCCGTCATATGGGCGATTTTCAGCCCGGTCAGTTCCGACGGCAGGCCGGCGTAGGCAAAATCAAGCCGGCGCAGCACGACCCGGGTTTCCGCGTCGAGCACACCGACGGTGTTAATGCCGGTCATGGCCAGCGGCGGGATCAGGGCTGCTCGCGACAGAAAAACCCGACGCGTCAGCGTCGGATTCAATGGCGACACCGGAGGATTTTCCGGTTCCGTCGGCCGCGACGGCGCTTCGTTCCGGGCCTGGAACCAGGCTATGATTCCGGACAACGGCCAAGCCACCAACAGCAACAGCTGCAAAACACCCCAGAACGGTCCAAAGTAATAAGCGACGCCCGTCAGCGAAAATTCGTCGAAGGGTCGGTTCCAGCGTACGCTCAGATACGCCGCAGCAGCCAGCAGGGTCAGAGCGGCATAGCCCAGACGGAAATTACGGCGAAGAGACGACCGCAACAGGCGACCGAGCCAATAACCGTTAATAAAGGACAACACCGCCAGCAGCGATGCCATCATTATGACGAACGAGCCGATTTTCATACTACCCCCAATGCTTAACGGAAGAAGGGAACGCCATTTTTTCCGTCTCATGTTTTTTGCCCCGGGTCATCAGGTCCGTCACGGCCAGCCGGGGCGACGCCCCTTGGTATAGCACCTGATGCAGAGCTTCAGTAATCGGCATTTCCACACCGAGAGACTGGGCCAGTTGCCGAGCGGCCGCCGTGGCCCGCACACCTTCGATCACCATTCCTGAATCAGCTTGAATCTCGGCTATGGAACGGCCTTTGGCGATTTCGAGCCCAGCCCGACGATTGCGGCTGTGCCGGCTGGTACAGGTGGCAATCATGTCGCCTAGGCCGGACAAGCCGGAAAATGTCGCCGCATCAGCCCCACTGGCCATGCCGAGGCGGGTGATTTCCGCCAGTCCCCGCGTCATCAGCGCGGCCTTGCTATTGTCGCCGAACCCAAGTCCATCGCCGATTCCAGCCGCCAAAGCAATCACGTTTTTTAATGCGCCGCCCAGTTCCACGCCAATGACATCATGATTCGCATAGACGCGAAAATACGACGTCATAAAAATGTCCTGGATAAACTCGGCCAAAGCAGGATCGGCGCAGCCCACCACTGAGGCGCTGGGATTTTTCCGGCCAACCTCTTCGGCGTGATTGGGTCCCGACAGGGCAGCAATCCTCCCGGCAAGAGAGGGAATCTCTTGCGCCACTACTTCCGTCATTCGCAGGCAGCTGCCAACTTCCAGGCCCTTGGCCGCGGATACGACAACACAGTCCGGCGGCAGCAATCCGGCTAAAGACCNNGGATGCCGTGCGACGGTGTCGCCAGCACCAATAACTTTACCTCGACCAACGCCGGCGCGAGATGATCCGCGATCTGCAAATTGACTGGCAACGGCACACCCGGCAGGTAAGGGACATTTTCCCGTTCCCGGCGCAAAGTTGCCGCCAGTTCGGGATTTCGCACATATAAGGCCACTTCCCTGTGTTTTTCCACCAAAATCGACGCCAGCGCCGTGCCCCACCCACCGGCGCCGACCACTACAATCTTCATCAGCGCCGCCTACGGCTTTTTCGCCGCTTTGATTTTCAGTTCCTCGCCCCGCAGCAACCGGCCGATGTTCGGGCGATGACGAAAAATCACGAACGCGGCGGCAGCCACGCCGAACCACAGGACTTCGCGGCCGGCGCCGAACCACCAGAGAAGTGGCGGCACCAGTGCAGCGGCAATAATCGATCCCAGGGAAACGTAACGGGTCACGAATACCACTACAGCCCAGACCGTAAAGACAATCGCCGTCACCTGGGGCGCCAGCAGGGCAATGACGCCCAGGCCCGTCGCCACGCCCCGGCCCCCTTTAAATCCCATGAACACCGACCAGTTGTGGCCACTGATAGCGGCAATTCCGCCCAATACTTCGGCCAGTGAACCGCCGACCAGAACACTGCCCAGATACACGCCGGCCATCCCCTTGGCCGTATCACAGGCAAACACCAGCAGCGCCGGCCAGCGGCCCAGCACCCGGAAGGCGTTGGTCGCGCCGGTATTCTTGCTGCCGTGTTCCCGCAGGTCGATATTGTATAGGCCTTTGCCAATCCACAGGCCGAACGGCAAAGCTCCCAGCAAATACGCACCCAGAACGACTCCCGCCAACAGCACCGGTTATTCCTCCCCCTGGCGCGGCCGCACGACCAGCTTCAAAGGCGTTCCTTCAAACCCGAACGCCTCCCGCAGCTGATTCTCCAGGAACCGCAGATAGGAAAAATGCATCAGTTCGGGATCGTTGACGAAAAACACGATCGTCGGCGGCTTGACGGCTGCCTGGGTCGCATAGTAAATTTTAAGCTTGCGGCCCCGGTCCGACGGCGGTGGGTTGATACCGACCGCATCGCGGACCACTTGGTTCAGCAGGCTGGTCGATACCCGCATGGCATGCTGCTCCGCGACATATTTCACGACTTCCGGGATGCGGGTGACCCGCTGCTTGGTCAGCGCCGACAGGAACACCACCGGCGAGTACTGCATGAACCCCAGCTCATGCCGCATCGTTTCTGTATAACGCAGCGAGGTTTTGCCGTCTTTTTTCACCAGGTCCCATTTGTTGACCACCAGTACCGACGCCCGTCCCGACTCGTGCACATAGCCGGCAATTTTTTTGTCCTGCTCGGATACGCCTTCCGCCGCGTCAATCAGCATCTAGACCACATCCGCCCGGTCAATGGCCCGCAGACTGCGGATCACGCTGTAGCGTTCCAAGGCCGCGTCGATCTTGCCACGCCGCCGCATACCGGCGGTATCGACGAATACGAACGTTACCCCGTCCTGTTTGAAATAGGTGTCCACGGCGTCCCTGGTAGTGCCGGGAATGTTGCTGACCACCAGCCGCTCTTCGCCGAGCAGGGCGTTGACCAGCGAAGATTTGCCGACATTCGGACGCCCGACCACGGCGACCCGGATCGTGTCCGGCTCATCGGCGACTTCGACGTTTTCCGGCAACTCTTTGACGATGGCGTCGAGCAGATCGCCCAGATTCAGAGCGTTCACCGCCGACACGGCGATCGGCTCGCCGAGGCCGAGTCCGTAAAATTCATAGCTATCGGGAATTCCCTTGATGGAGTCCACCTTGTTGACGGCCAGCACAACCGGCTTCTTCGCGGTTCGCAGCATGCCGACGATCTGCTCGTCCACGTCGGTAATGCCAACTTTGCCGTCCACAACGAACAGGATGACATCCGCTTCCTCCATGGCCAGTCTGGCCTGGTTGCGCATCGCCGGCAACAGGGCGTCGTTTTCGTCGAAATCGATACCGCCGGTGTCCACCAAGGCAAACTCGTGCCCGGTCCACTCGGCGTCGGCATAGATCCGGTCGCGCGTCACTCCCGGCGTGTCGTCGACGATGGACACCCGTTTTTCGGCGATCCGGTTGAATAACGTCGACTTGCCGACATTTGGCCGGCCGACGATGGCTACGATGGGTTTTGCCATTTAATGATCAATCCCTTCCCGGCTGTCGATCCCTTTTGAATAAGGGTGCCGGATGTTCTTCATTTCCGTGACCAGGTCGGCCGCGTCGATCAGGGCCGACGGCGCCCAGCAGCCGGTCGCGACGACTTCGGTGTGGCCCCGGCCCGTGCGCAGGAACTCCACGACCGGTTCGACCGGCAGCAATCCGCAGGACAAGGCGACGTTGATTTCGTCCAGAATGACAATGTCGTATTCCTGCGACGAAATGATCCGTTTCGCCTGTTCCCAACCGTCGTGGGCCAGGCGGATGTCGACCTCTTCCGGATTCTTCAGATTGACGAAATCGTGCCGTCCCACCGGCAGGATCGTCAGCCCCGGCATTTTGCCGGCCAACCGGACCTCACCATAAATATCGCTATTTTTCATGAATTGGATCATACAAACTTTCAGACCATGACCAATGGCCCGGAACGCCAAGCCCAGGCTTGCCGTCGTTTTTCCCTTGCCATCCCCGGTATAGACCTGCAACAATCCCAACTCTTTCATCGGCTCAGCCCTCCTGCCAAAATGCTCCGCAACTCCGCCGCCCCGGCCGCTATCCGCACCGGCACGCCCAGCTCCCGCTCCAGCTCGTCCGCCGTCATGCCGTCCAGAAAGACCCGCTCGTTTTTCCGCAGCGTGGTCGCCGGCAACACGATCAGCTGTGGCTGCACAGCCAACGAACGGATATGCGCCGCGATGTCCCGACCGGTCAACAGCCCGCTGACATTGACGGACGGGCCGAAAAAGTCATTGACGACCGCTTCCACCCTAACCGCCGGCGACAACGGCTGCAGCAGACCGGACAGCACCGGCGCAAAGGCCGTGCCGCTGACTGCGACTACCGGATCGCCGTCCATTCCCGGAATGGGCGTCAGCCCTTCGCACCCGCTGGCTTCCTGCCAATCGGTAAGGAAGCTGCGCACCAGACCGATGCCGTTTTCCAGCTGGGGATAGCCGTCATAAAATTCTTCGGCGGGAATCTCGGAACCTGCCCGCAGATAAAACTCATCTGACAGATAGACGAAGGAATTGCCTTTTTCCGCCCGGAACTTAGCCTGCCAGGCCGCGACTTCGTCCACAATCGTTGCCGACTCCGCCGGCGTGAAAGTACGCNNGCGGCGCGCAAGCCTGCCGGAACCGCGTCAGGCCAACCGGCACGATCGCCAGTGACAAAACCTCCGGCCCCAGTTCGGACAGTTCGCGAATGGTGCGGGTCAGCTCCGCGCCGTCGTTATAGCCGGGACAAAGCACAACCTGGGTATGCAGCTCAATGCCGACATCGACGAAGTCCCGCAGTTGGCGCATGATCTCCGCAGCCCGGGGAATACCCATCATTTGCCGGCGCAACTCGCCGTTCGTGGTATGCACCGACACATACAGCGGCGACAGGTGAAAGCGGCGGATCCGGTCGAAATCGGCCGGCGTCAGGTTCGTCATCGTCACGAAGTTTCCGTAAAGGAAGGACATCCGGTAATCGTCGTCCTTGACATACAGCGTATCCCGAAGTCCGGCGGGCATTTGGTCCACAAAACAAAAAAGGCACTTGTTCGCACAGGTTCTCACCCGATCAAACACGGCGCTCTCGAATTCGAACCCCATGGATTCATCCAGGGCTTTTTTAATTCGAAGACGGACGGTTTTGCCGGAGGTTTTGAGCACCTCCAGTTCGACCTGCTCTTCCGCCAGCGCGAAACTCAGGTCGATCAGATCCCCCACTGCCGCGCCGTTTACCCNNCGGTCATCTTCGCATCCTCCTCTTATCCGGGGCGTCGGGCGTATCGCTCAACGCTGATTTCCCGCGCCGTCAGCCACTGCGCAGCCCGTCCGGTAATCACCAGGGGATGGAGTGAAAGCTCGGCGATGGTCGCTTTGCCCAGCATCATGGTAAGTTTCCGGATCGTCGCCACATACTCCCGTATCCATGCCACCGCGGCTTCCACGCCTTGTTGCTCGGTCAGGCGTACAATCGGCGCGGCAATGCCGACAGCCTTGGCGCCGATGGCAAAACATTTCATCGTGTCGACCGGCGTCCGGTCGCCGCCCGAAACGATCAAATCCACCGCCGGCGTCAGTGCCGACGCCGCTTCCAACGCACTCACCGCCGTGGAAATCCCCCAGCCAAGCAAGTCGTCCGGCAACCGCCGCCCGGTCCGGGCCGTTTCAATCGCAATAAAGTTCGTCCCGCCGGCGCCGCCGACATCGACCGCTCGAATGCCGGTTCCGGCAAGCTGTCGCACCTGCTCCAGCGCCATGCCGCAGCCGGTTTCCTTGACGATGACCGGTACCGGCAAACTTCGCGCCATCTCTTCGATCCGCCGCAGCCATTGGGAAAAATCGCCGTCGCCTTCCAGCATGCTGATCTCCTGCGCCGCATTCAGATGGATCTGCAACGCGTCGGCGGCCAGCATGTCGACCACCCGTTTGGCGGCGTCGACGGTCGCANNTAAGCCCCGATATTGGCCCAGACGATTCCCGTCGGATTGATTTGTCGGACCACTTTGAACGAGTCGGCCACTTCCGGGAATTCCAAAGCGGCGAACTGCGATCCGACCGCCATCACGGCATCGGCCCGCTTCGCCACCTCGGCCAGGCGGCCGTTGACTTCGGTCAGCGCTACGGCGCCCCCGGTCATCGCGTTGATGATCAGGGGATGCCGCAGCGCCAGCCCGGCGCATTCCGTCGCCGTCGTCACCTTGTTTATATTCATTTCCGGCAGACAATTATGTACCAGCGTCAGGTCGGCGAACCCGGCGTCGGCCGGTCCGTCATCCAAAACGAGCGCCTGCCGCAGATGGTCCAGTTTACGGGATTTGCGGGTCAATCGCTCCTACTCCCTGTTCTTGAATAAGTGTCCCAGTTTATCGCCGATGGTCGCGCCCAGCGACGACGAGCCGCCCAGATACGGGGCATACTCTTGTCGGTCGGCGTCTTCCTGCGCCTTGATGATGCTCAGGCTGATGCGCTTCGCCTTGGGGTCGATCCCCAAAACCTTCACGGATACTTTCTGGCCGGCCTGCACCACTTCCTCCGCCGTCGCCACTCGCCGGTCCGACAATTCGGAGATATGGACCAGTCCTTCCACACCCGGCGCCAGTTCGACAAACGCGCCGAACTTGGAGGTCCGGGTCACCTTGCCGGGAACCGTCGTCCCTTCAGCGAATCGGGACACCGCCGTATGCCAGGGATCTTCCTGCAACTGTTTCATGCCGAGGGAAACCTTGCGGGTGTCCTTATCAACCTTGAGCACCTGAACCTTCACTTCGTCGCCGACCTTGAGCAGATCCGCCGCATCCTTGACCCGGTGCCAGGCCATTTCGGAGACATGAACCAACCCCTCGATTCCGCCGAGGTCGACAAACGCGCCGAACGAGGCCAAACGCCGCACTTCGCCGGTCAGCACCTGCCCAACTTCCAGTTTGGCCACCGCTGCTTCTTCCGCCTGATGTTTCTGGGCGTCAAGCAGCGCCCGC
>DCTI01000107.1:6260-6470 GCA_002329525.1 Negativicutes bacterium UBA1444 | reverse complement strand
GCGGTCGTACAGGCCATAACCGGGCCGGCCCTGTTCGCCCCAGATCATGCGGCCGTGATCAGGCCGGATGGGACCGGTGAAGCCGATATCCCAATAGGCCTTCATGATCTCATAAATGTCCAGCGAGCCGTCGGCGGTGAGGTGCGAGGCTTCGTCGAACACGCCCGGCGCATGGATCTTGATGTTGCGGACATGCCCGAAATGAACGCG
>DCTI01000107.1:0-6230 GCA_002329525.1 Negativicutes bacterium UBA1444 | reverse complement strand
GCTGCAAAGCGTCAGACCATTGTTTGGACTGTCGGCCAGCGCCAGGATGCGTTCCAGATTTTCGCGGGAAGTGGTGATGCGGGGCAGGCCGAACACCGACCAGGGTGGATCGTCCGGATGAATCGCCATCTTGATCCCGCATTCTTCCGCCGTGGGAATGATCGCCCGCAAAAAGTAGCCGAGGTTGTCGAACAGAACTTCCTCGTCGACGTCCCGGTATAGCCCGAACAACGACTGCAGCGCCTGCAACCGTTCCGGTTCCCAGCCCACCAGTTTGAAACCCTGCGACCCGTCGGCGATGCGTTTGACAATCTGCTCCGGGGTTAAATCCTTCAGGATGGCGGCGTCATAGGACATGGTCTGCGACCCGTCCGGCAGCGTCTTGGCCAGATCGGTCCGGGTCCAGTCAAACACCGGCATGAAATTGTAACAGACGACGGTGACGCCGATTTTGGCCAGGTTGCGCAGGGTCAGGATGTAGTTTTCGATGTAGCGGTCCCGCGACGGCAGGCCCAGCTTGATATCCTCATGGACATTGACGCTTTCGATCGTTTCCAGCAGCAGTCCGGCCGCCTCGACTTCCGCTTTCAGGGCCAGGATTTTATCCATTGGCCAAACTTCGCCCACCGGCATGTCGAACAACGCGCCGACGATTCCCCGGACCCCCGGGATCTGGCGGACGTATTCCAGAGGGAAGGATTCGTTGCTTTGTCCGTACCAGCGAAAAGACATTTTCATCGTATCAGGCCTCCACAAAGGTGATGTCGAGCGGTTGGCGGTCTACCAGCCGCTGAAAGGAAAGGTTCGGGAAGCCGACCATCAGGGCGCCGGTCAGCACGGTTCCCGCCGGCAGGCGCAACAATTCCAGCACTGGCGGGTAGCCGGCAAAGGCGGCCGCTTCCAACATACCGGCCCAGCAGGTTCCCAGACCGAGCGACGGCGCGTACAATTCGGCGTATTCCAGACAGAGCAGCGTGTTTTCGCGGCCCCGGGCGAAGGTTTTGGCGGCGACGCCCAGGATCAGCGCCGGCGCGTTGCGCAGGATCGAGTCGCAGCCGTCCTGGCGGTACAGCTTCACGTATTGGGCATAGACCGGCGACTTGGCGGAAAGGGCCTGCGCCGGCTCCTCCATCCAGGCGACGGTGCTGGCTGTCAGTTGGCTCAGTCGCGACCGGCTGTCGATGACCTGATACGAAATCCCCTGCGAGTTGCCGCCGGAAGGAGCAAACCGGGCGATATCCAGGAGCTGCCGGAGCAGGTCGCGCTCAACCGGCCTGTTTTGGTAGCTGCGGATTGAACGGCGGCTGCGCAGGAACTGCCGGACCGTCGCCGCCGGTAACGGGGGTGAATTCGGCAGCCGGTCCTGTCGGGCCAGCGGCGCGCGGGAATGATCGAGGGCGGCCGGCGGGCAGACCGCGACACAGTGGCCGCAGGCGATGCACAGCTGCGGAAAAGCCAGCCGGGGCCAGCCTTCGTCCAGGCGAATTAAGCCGCGCGGGCACACCGAAACACACAGGCCGCACTGCACGCAGCAGGATCTGTCGACAACGAGCGAAGTCATGACGGATGACCCCCTTTCTTCCAATCCGGCCGGGCGATGGGTTACAGCGCGGCCAATTCGCCCTGATAAACAGTGACCGCGGTTTTTCCGGCCGTCAGTTCCCGCGACTGTTTGCGCCATTCGGCGATGTGCGCGGAGGCGGCGTGTTTGCGGAGTGCGTCGAGGTCCGCCCATTCTTCGACAAAGATACATTGGGCGGGATCATAGGGGTTGTCGAGCAGCGTGTAGCTGACGCAGCCTGCTTCGGCGCGGGTGGCGGCCATCACGCCCTGGGCGAGCTCAAGCAGTTCCTTCTTGCATTCGGGTTTGACCGGGACTTTGGCGATGACGATGACCATGCACAGAACCTCCTTGCATTTTCGTATGGGAATCTTACCATTGCTTCGCTGTCCGGAGCGGGAGTTCCTGCCGTCCTGCGGCCGATGTCTTACTGAAACGGATTAAACGGTCGTTATCCACAAAAACTGTGGAAAACCAGCGCGGTTATCCACAGTTTTTGTGCGTAGGGAGCGTTTTCGGGTTTTCGCGCCGGTGATTATTGAATGGTCGCGATGATTTTCTCGATCTCGATGGATTTTTTCAGCATGCCGTTTTGGATCAGGAACTCCTGGGTCCGTTTCAGCTCTTCGATGTCGGAGGGCTTGATGGTCGGATCGAAGTCATACCAGGGCAGCATCTGCCGGACCGTTTCGGGCGGCAGGCCGGTTTCCGCCGCCGTCAGCTGCACGGATTCATCCGGGTTGGCCTTGATATGGGCGACTGCCGCCTGGTGGACGCGCAGGAATCGTTTTACAAGCTCCGGATTTTTTTTCAGAAAATCGCCCCGGACCGCGGTGACGATGGTGGCTTCGACCAGCCCTTCGCCGTTGGTCAGGATCCGGGCGCCCGCTTTTTCGGCGCGGATGGCGTCCGGGCCGGCGGACAGGGCGGCATCGACGCTGCCGTTCATCAGGGCGGCTGCCGAACTGGGCAGATCCATCGACACAAACTGAATGTCATCCGGGCGCAGGCCGTTTTTCGCCAGGGCAGCCAGGATCAGCTGATGCAGGATCGTTCCTTTGGGACCGGCGACTTTCTTGCCTTTCAGGTCGGCAATATTTTGGATGGCCGTTCCCTTGACCAGCACCACGAAGGCTTTGGGGGCGCGGCTGTACATGCTGATGATCTTGAGATCCACGCCGTTCGCGGCCGCCAGGATGGCCGAAGTACCGCCCAGGCAATGGGCGAAATCCAGCGAATCGGCCGCCAGGGCTTCCGTTTGCTTGGAACCGACCGTGATTTCCGGATAGGAGACCTTGATGTTCTCCTTGCCGAACTCCTTCTCAAACGACGCCAGCTTTTTTTCGAGGATGGAAGGGACGTTGAGCGGGGCCTTGACGTAAGTGATGCTGATGGCGTCCGGCTTCGAAGCCGCTGGGGCCGCCGGCGTCGCGGCCGGAGCGGCCGGCTTGCCGCAACCGGTCAGGAACAGGAAGGCGGCGAGCAGAAGCGTGCCGCACAAACGGGAAACTGTGTTTCGGTTCATGAATCAACCCTCCATTGATTATAATACTTGTCACAATCCGCCCAGGGCGTCGAGGATCTCCGCCTGGATATCCAGAAAGCCCGGCGAGGCGGGATCGCGCGGATACGGCATCGGTACGGGGATTTCCCGGACCAGGGACCCGGCATCCATCACCAGTACGGTTTGGGCCAAAAAGACGGCCTCCGTCACATCGTGAGTGACGAGGATCAGGGTCTTCTTTTGTCCCAGGAACAGTTCCATGATTTCCCGCTGCAGTTTTCGGCGCGTGAAATAGTCGAGGGCGCCGAACGGCTNNCGGCTCGTCCATCAGGATCACCTCCGGCTGAAAGCACAGGGTCCGGCCGAGGGAAACCCGCTGGGCCATGCCGCCGCTGAGCTGGGCCGGATAGGCGTCGCGAAAGGCTTCCAGCCCCAGCTGGCGCAGCGTCGGCAACACCAGATCCGCCTTCGTAGCCGGAGCCAACGGGCGGGGCAGCGAAAACGCCATGTTTTCAAAGACCGTAAGCCAGGGCATCAGGCGGGGCTCCTGAAAGACGAAGCCAATTTTGGGCGGAGCCGCGACGTCAGCGCCGGACCAACGAATCCGGCCGGCGGTCGGCTGTTCCAGACCGCCCAGCAGGCGTAGCAACGTGGTTTTGCCGCAACCGCTTTTGCCGACGATAACGGTGAAGCTGCCGTCGGCGATCGCGGCGCTGGCGTTGTTGACGGCAGCCACGGTCCGGTCGCCGATGCGGAACTGTTTGCAAAGCTGACTGATTTCAACCCCGGCCATAATCGGTTTCCTCCCCTTCCTTCCAGGGAACGAGTTTTCGGGCCAGACGGAAAAATGCCCAGTCGATCAGGGTTCCCATGAACCCGATGGTCAGAATTCCGATAATCACCAGATCGGGTCGCGAGAGCTGCTCGGCGTCGAGAATCAGATAGCCGATGCCGGACGAGGCGGCAATCAGCTCCGCACCAACCAGCGCCCGCCAGCTGTAGCCGAGCCCCAGCCGCATGCCCACCAGCACCGACGGCAGCGAGGCCGGCAGGACGATATGCCGGAAAATGGTCTGGCGATTCATGCCGAAGGACTTGCCGACCTCGATCAGTCGGCTGTCGCAGCTGGCAACGCCGTGCAACGTGTTGAAGAAGATCGGAAAAAAAGTCGCCATAATGACGATCAGCAACTTGGGAACCTCGCCGATGCCGAACCAGAGAATCAGAATCGGAATGGTGGCCAGCGGCGGAATGTGACGGAGACATTCGAGCGAGATATGCACATAGGGATTCCAGTGCTTGTTCATGCCCAGGGCGACCGCCAGGGGAAACGCCAACAGCAGGGCGGCGCCAAACCCGCTGAAAACCCGGGAAAAGCTGACCGCCAGATGTTTGGCCAGCGAACCGTCGGCGACGACCTGGGTGAAGGCGGCGGCGACTTCCGACGGCGGCGGGATGATATAGGTGTTCCATAACGAAAAATGGGACCCGGCGATCCAGAACAGGAACACCAGGAGCGGAAAATATAAACCTTTGCGGATCACCGGATCAATTTTCATCGTGTATTGCCGCCTGCTCGAATTTTCGTGGACAAAAAAACCGCCCTTGCAGCAGCACAGGGCGGTTGGATGACAGGCATGACACAAAAAGCGGAACCATGCGTCATAGCGGCCACCCCTTGGCTTCAGGCCTGCGCCCTGGTCCTCAGGAGTCCGGGTCTGCTACTATTATACGACCACGGAGAAAAATTATCAATATTGCCGTGGGGTTTGCGGAACTGTCCGATATCCGGGTTCCAAACAAACAGGACAGGCGGCGGAACCGATCCGCCGCCTGTCCTGAACAGACTCGCCCTTGTTATCTTGCCGGCAAGGAGTGCTACCAGTAAAAACCGGGAACGTCGCCTTTCTCCCGGCCAGCCCCGGCGGAAAGTTTTTCACCGTTCACGATGCGTTCCGCCCGCTCCAGATTGTCCACTTTGATGACCACCCGGGCTTCGTTGGCCGAAGTGGCGGCAAAAGCGTACAGATATTCAACATTGATGCCGGCGGCGCTCAGTTTCTCAACCTGTTGCAGCAGGCCGCCCGGCGTATCGTCCACGGTCAGGGTCAGGACGTTCGTCGATTTCACGGCATAGCCGGCGCCGCGGAGGATGCGCTCGACCTTTTCCGGGTCGTTGACGATGATCCGCAGGATTCCGAAGTCGGCGGTATCGGCGACGGATAAGGCCCGCAGATTGATCTCGTGCTCTTTCAGGACCCGCAGCACCTCCACCAGTGTGCCCGGACGGTTTTCGACGAATACCGAAATTTGCTGGATAATCATGCTTTTTCCTCCTCCTGTCAGATATTCCGTTTGTCGATGACCCGCTTGGCCTTGCCCTCACTGCGCTCGATTGTCTTGGGGCCGACCAGGCGGACTTTGGCGCTGACGCTCAGGGCGCTGGCCAGTTCTTCTTCAATTTTGTGTTCCAGCACTTCCAGCCGCCGGATTTCATCCGAGAACATATTCTCGGTCATCTCGACCAACACGGTCAGGTGGTCGAGGTTGTCGACGCGGTCCACGATCAGCTGATAATGGGGCGAGGTTTCGCCCAGGCCCAGCAGGACGCTTTCCACCTGGGACGGGAAGACGTTGACGCCGCGGATGATCAGCATGTCGTCGCTGCGGCCGAGGACCTTGCTCATCCGGACCAAAGTGCGGCCGCATTCGCACGGCTCGGCCGTCAGGACGGACAGGTCGCGGGTCCGGTACCGGAGCATCGGCATGCCTTCCTTGGTCAGCGTGGTCAGGACCAGCTCGCCCTTCTCGCCGTAGGGCAGCGTTTTTCCAGTCGTGGGATCGATGATTTCGGGATAGAAATGATCCTCGCTGACGTGGAGGCCGTTTTGGCAGGAGCATTCGCAGGCGACGCCCGGGCCGATGATCTCGCTCAGGCCGTAAATATCATAAGCCTTGATTCCCAACGCCTTTTCGATTTCCAGCCGCATCTTCTGCGACCAGGGTTCAGCGCCGAATACGCCGGCTTTCAAAGCCAGTTCGCCCGGCTGGATGCCCATTTCCTTCATCGTTTCGGCGATGAACAAGGCATACGAGGGAGTACAGGCCAGCATGGTCGTGCCGAAGTCTTTCATCAGCAGAATCTGGCGCTGGGTGTTGCCGCTG
>DCTI01000048.1:540-11021 GCA_002329525.1 Negativicutes bacterium UBA1444 | reverse complement strand
GCCCGAACGGGGCCTCTGCCTGGTGCAGGTGGCCGGCGGCTGGCAGATGTGCGCCAAACCCGAGCTGGCGCCGGTCGTGGAAAAGCTGGCGGTTCATCAGGATGCCAAATTGTCACCCGCCGCGCTCGAGACATTGTCCATCATCGCCTTCAAACAGCCGGTAACCCGGCAGGATGTGGAATTGATCCGGGGCGTGCAGTCGGATGGCGTGATCAACACGTTGGTGGAACGGCGCCTGATCAAGGAAGTCGGCCGCAAGGACTCAATCGGCCGGCCGATTCTGTTCGGGACGACCGAAGAGTTTCTGGCCTGTTTCGGACTGAACAGTCTGGCCGAGCTGCCGCCGTTGCCGGAAGCCGAGCCGCTGCCGGAAGAACCGGGACTGGAGGAGGCATGAGCGCCGAACGTTTGCAGAAAATCATCAGCGCGGCCGGACTGGCATCCCGCCGGCAGGCGGAAGAGTGGATTCANNGGGTCGCAGTCAACGGCGAGGTGGTCCGGGAACTGGGCGCGCGGGCCGATTGGGAAACTGATCGCATCGAAGTGGACGGCCGGCCCTTGCAACGCGCCGGGTTGGTCTATTATCTGCTGAACAAGCCCTATGGCGTGATTACGTCGTTGCAGGATCCCCAGGGCCGGAAGACGGTAGCGGACCTCGTGGTTGCCGCCGGTGTCCATGAACGGGTTTACCCGGTGGGACGACTTGATTACGACACTGAAGGCCTGCTTCTGCTTACGAACGACGGCGAGCTTACGCNNTGTTCGAGGTGGAAAAGGAATACGAAGTGGATGTGGAGGAAAGACCTCTGCCTGAGTTACTGAAACGACTGGAGGCCGGAGTGAGTCTGGCGGACGGGCTGACAGCCCCGGCGCGGACCTTCCCGCCGGTCATCGCGGAAAACGGGTTTTGGCGATTCCGGATCATCATTCATGAAGGAAGAAACCGGCAAGTGCGCCGGATGGCGGAAGCGGTCGGCTTGACCGCCCGGCGTCTCAAACGGGTCCGTTACGGATTTTTGACACTCGGCGGCCTAAAAGCCGGCGAGGTGCGACCGCTGGCGTCGGCGGAAATAATGCGTTTGCAGGAATTGGCCGGTAAGAAGTCGTAGTATATCATGTAGCAGGGAAGGAGGGTGATAGTCATGACTGGAGGAAGAGTCATCACCCCGGCACGGGCTTTGCGCGGAACGGTGGCGGTTCCGGGCGACAAATCGCTGTCGCACCGGAGCATTATGCTGGCCGGATTGGCGGACACGCCGGTAACGGTCAAAAATTTTCTGGCTTCGGCCGACTGCCTGTCGACGGTGGCCTGCATGCGGGCGCTTGGCGTGTCGGTCAATGTGCGGTCGAACGGGGAAGTCGCTGTTCGGGGCAAGGGCTTGTATGGACTCAGCGAACCGGATAATGTGCTGGATGCCGACAACTCGGGGACGACGATACGTCTGTTGAGCGGTTTGCTGGCAGGCCAGCCGTTTTTTTCAGTGCTGACGGGCGACGACTCGTTGCGGCGGCGGCCAATGGCCCGGATTGTCACACCACTCACCCAGATGGGGGCAAAATTGGTCGGCAGGGAAAATTCCCGCTATGCGCCGGTGGCCATCGAACCGGCCGCCAGTCTGCGGGGTATCCGTTACGATATGCCGGTGGCCAGCGCCCAGGTCAAGTCGGCGATCATGTTCGCTTCCCTGTATGCCTCGTCGCCGACAACGGTAACCGAGCCCTATCTGTCCCGCGATCATACCGAGCGAATGTTCGCCCAGTTCGGCGTACCGGTGTTCCGCGAGGAGCTGTCCGTGACAGTGAATCCCGTCAGTAGCCTGCAGGCGCCGGCGGTGGTCGATGTGCCGGGCGACTTCAGTTCGGCGGCGTTCTTGCTGGTGGCGGCGACCATCATTCCCGACAGCGAGGTTGTATTGACCAATGTCGGCGTCAACCCGACCCGGACCGGACTGCTGGATGTATTGAGGGACATGGGCGCCGACATCGAGGTGTTGTCGCAGCGGTNNGGTCCAGCGGCGAAGAACCGGTGGCCGATCTGCGGGTCCGATCCGCCGCCTTGCGGGGAGTTTCAGTCAGTTCGGAAATGATTCCCCGGCTGATCGACGAGATTCCGGTATTGGCGGTAGCAGCGCTGTTCGCCCGCGGCCGGACCCGGATCGAGGGCGCGGAAGAATTGCGGGTCAAGGAAACGGACCGTCTGCGGGCCATGGCCTGCGAACTCGCCCGGATGGGCGGCGACGTCACGGAGCGCCGGGACGGGCTGATCATCGAGGGAACCGGCAAGCTGCACAGCGCGGAGTGTCTGACCTATGCCGACCATCGGGTGGCGATGGCGCTGACGGTCGCCGGCATGGCCAGCGAAGGCGTCTGCCTGGATGACCGGGGCTGTGTCGCCATCTCGTTTCCCGGCTTTTTTGAAATCATGGAAGGATGTCGGGCATGAAACAAAACGTGATTGCAATCGACGGCCCGGCCGGCGCCGGCAAAAGTACGGTGGCCCGCCAGGTCGCTCAACAGCTGGGCTTTGTTTATGTGGATACCGGCGCGATGTATCGGGCGGTGACCTGGCGCGCATTATGCGGGGGCCTGGATCCAACAGACGCGGCGGCTGTTTCGGAACTGGCGGCGCGGATCGACGTGCGGTTCGCGAAGTCGCCGACGGGACTGCGAATTATGGCTGACGGGGAGGATGTCACGGAAGCGATTCGTACGCCGGCGGTGACGGCTGCCGTCGCGCGGGTTTCCCAAATTCCGGCGGTACGCCGGGCCATGGTGCGGCTGCAACGGGAGTTGGCAGCCGCTGGCGGTGNNACGGACGGGATATCGGCACGGTCGTCGTGCCGGATGCCTGCTGCAAAATTTTTCTGACCGCGACCGCGGCGGAGCGAGCCCGCCGGCGTTGGCTGGAGATGCGGGAAAAAGGTTTCGAACCGGAACTGGCGGAACTGCGGCGGGAGATGGAAGAACGGGACCGGCAGGATTCCGAACGGGAACTGGNNAGGTGTCGGGAGTAACCGTATGATGTATCATCTGGTGTTCTGGCCGCTGGCGGCGGTATGCTGGCTCCTGTTCCGCCTGCTGTTCCACTGGCGGGTCAGCGGATTGGAAAACGTGCCGCAAGGCGGTGCGATTATTGCGCCGAATCATCAAAGCATCTGGGATATTCCACTGGTGGCATTGGCGCTTGCCGGCCGCCGCACCTATTTCATGGCGAAAAGCGAACTGTTCCGCAACCAAATCTTTGCCCGGATCATCCGGACGTTGCTGGCCTTTCCCGTGCGACGGGGCGCGCCGGACCGGGCGGCGATCCGCTATGCCATAGAAATTCTCAAGCAAGGTGAGCTGTTGACCATTTTTCCGGAAGGCACGCGCAGCAAAACCGGCGAACTGAAGGAAGCCGAAGCGGGACTGTCCCTGATTGCGGCCCGGGCCCACGTACCGATCGTGCCGGTGGGAATTAAAGGAACCCGACAGATGTTCAGCCGGGAAAAATTTTTGCCCACGGTGGAAATCCATTTTGGTGAACCTATCAACGTTCAGACTGCGGAATCGGCGGACGGCGAAAAACCAGCGGATATCGGCGTTCAGGTCATGCAGGCCATCGCCGGCCTGACTGGCCGGAACGGATCGGTCTGACCGGCGAAAATTCAAAATGTAAATATTTTTCATAATACATGAAAAAAAGAAAAAGGAATTTTATGTTTTTTGGCGTATATATTTAACTGAAAAACAAGGCCGACAAACCATTTTATTTTTTTGCGTTCAAAATATCTATGAAGGGCGTGGGGCAAGACTTGTAAAGATGTGTTGCGGCAAATGGGAGAGAGAAGGAGGGACAGAGGGAACCATCATCCATGCGTGATGAGCTGCAGCGTGTCTTTGTCCGATAGGATGGAAGCGACGATTCATACAACAAAGCGAGGTGTTGTGGGGAGAAAATGCAATGATTCTTCTCCCGACCCGCAGAGCGACTCGGAAGCGGGGAACTTTGCCGGGCCTGTATTTTGGGTAAGAATTGTCAAAGCAAAAGGAGGGACTTTGGGTGAGTGTCTTATTTATAGTGGTGGCCTGCGCGGTAATCCTATACGTAGCTTATCGCACGTACGGTGCATACCTGTCCAAACAGATATTCCAGCTGGATGATTCGCGGATCACGCCGGCATGCAAAATCAACGACGGACTGGACTATGTTCCTGCCAAGAAGAGCATGTTGCTGGGGCAGCACTTCTCCGCGATCGCCGCGGCCGGCCCTGTCAACGGGCCGATTCTGGCGGGCATCATGTTCGGTTGGGTTCCTGCACTTATCTGGATTATGCTGGGCTGCATCTTCATCGGCGGCGTGCACGACATGGGCGCGCTGGTCGCCTCCGTCCGGCACAAGGCCCGTTCCATCACGGAAGTCATCCGGGTCAACGTGTCGCGTCGGGCCTGGTTCCTGTTCATGATTTTCATCTGGATCGCTCTGGTCTATGTCATCGTAGCGTTCACCGACGTAACCGCCAGCTCGTTCGTCGGCAAAGTGGTTTTGGAAAACGGCGATGTCGTCACTGGCGGTGGCATTGCTTCCTCGTCGATCATGTATCTGATCCTGCCGCTGATCATGGGTTGCCTGATGCGGTTCGGCGGATTGTCCGAAAACCTGGCGGTGGCGATCTTCCTGCCGCTGGTCGGCGTGGCGATCTGGGCTGGTGCCTATATTCCGGTCGTGCTGCCGTTTGACAGCCTGGCCACCCAGCAACAGGTCTGGGGCCTGCTGATCCTCGTATATTGCCTGATCGCCGGCGTGGTGCCGATGTGGCTGTTGCTGCAGCCGCGCGGCGCGTTGGGCGGTTACTTCCTGTATGCGGCGCTGCTGGCTGCCGGCATCGGCGTCATCTTCGGCGGTTATTCCGTGCAGTATCCGGCGTTTACGAAAATACTGCCGGATGGCGCGCCGGGACCGGATTTCTGGTACCCGATGTTCCCGATCCTGTTCATCACGATCGCCTGCGGCGCCTGCTCCGGCTTCCATGCGCTGGTGTCGTCCGGCACCACCTGCAAACAGCTGGATAAGGAAACTGACGCTCTGGCCGTCGGCTACGGCGCAATGTTGCTCGAAGGCATGGTCGCCGTGGTTTCGCTGGCCTGCGTCATGATTCTGGCTAAAAATTCCGCAATGATTTCCAAGCCGCCAAACTTCGTCTATGCCGCCGGTATCGGCAGCTTCCTCGAACTCATGGGTTTGCCGGCGAAATACGGCGTTAGCTTCGGCCTGCTGTGCTTCACCACGTTCGTGTATGATACGCTGGATGTTTGCACCCGGTTGGGCCGCTATATCGTTGAAGAACTGACCGGCTGGAAGAACTGGGCCGGCAAGCTGTTCGGCACGGCGGTGACGGCCGGCATTCCGGTCATCTTCCTGTTCTCGACGATGACCGATGCCAAAGGCAATCCGATCCCCGTGTGGAAAGTATTCTGGAATACCTTCGGTGCTTCCAATCAGCTGCTGGCCGCTTTGGCTCTCGTCGGCATCGCCATCTGGCTGCAGAAATCCGGTGAAAAGGGTTCCAAGAAATACTTGGTCGCCTTTATTCCGGCGGTTCTGATGTTCATTATGTCCGAATGGGGCCTGGCGGTTGCCATTTATGACGGTTGGGTCAAAGGCGTGGGTCACCCGGTTATTCCGTGGGTATCCCTGCTGTTGATCGTGCTGTCCTGCTTCGTGGTCGTGGAAACGGTCAATGCCATGATGTCGGATAAACAGCCGGTTCAGGAAGAAGAGACGGAAAACGTCTGATTTCCGGCCCTTTGGCAATAGGATAATGACAATCGGAGACCAATAACAGTACGACGTGGTAGTGGGGCTGAGAAAAACCTGAACAAGGTTTTCCTGCAGCCCCACTTCTAAAAAATGGTTCAAACTTTCTAATAATTCATGCAGCTTATTCTTTTATATGCATCGACTGCGAGAATGTGGATCGCCTGCAAAATTTCGGCGATTCTGCGGATTGCATCATAGAGTCCGCAATCCATTTTGCAGGTACGGTTTTGAGGCAACTGGCGCCGGTGGCGCGGTGGAAGACATACGGGCGGAAGGGAGAGCCGCCTGGTCTAAAGCCGCAACCCTTTGGGGCATTTAACGGCGCAATCAGGTGGGTATCCCGCATCCCCGCTGGGGAATTGGGATATGAATGGAAGGAGAAAGTTGAAAGATGGCTGATGCATGGTATCAAAAAAGCAGTGCCGCTGTTGTCGAGGAAATCGGCAGCGACTTGCACAAAGGACTTTCCGACCAGGAAGCCGCGGAGCGGCTGACGAAATACGGGCCCAATGAACTAAAGGGAAAACCCCATGCCACAATCTGGGAAATGCTGTTGGAACAGTTCAAGGATTTTCTCGTACTTATTCTCATCGGCGCCAGCATCGTCAGCGCCTTCGTGGGTGAAGTCGCCGATTCGCTGGTCATCATCGTCATCGTCGTATTGAACGCCGCTCTCGGTGTGTTCCAGGAATCCAAAGCGGAAAAAGCCATGGAGGCGTTGCAGAAAATGGCGGCGCCCAACTCCAAGGTCATTCGCGACGGCAATATCCAAACCGTACCCAGTCGGGAACTGGTTGTCGGCGATATCGTCCTGCTGGAAGCCGGCGACTACGTACCGGCCGATGTGCGGATCCTGGAATCAATGAACCTGAAAGTTGAAGAAGCCAGCCTGACCGGCGAATCCGTGCCGGTGGAAAAAGAAACCGTCGCCATCGACCATGAGGCTTCCCTGGCGGATCGACACAACATGGGCTACATGGGAACCGTGGTCACTTACGGACGCGGCAAGGCTGTCATCATAGGAACCGGCATGAACACCGAAATCGGCAAGATCGCCCAGATGATTTCTTCGTTTGAGGAACAAAGCACACCGCTGCAGGAAAAACTGGCCGACTTCGGCAAGATCCTGGGCATATTGTGCCTGGCGGTCTGTGCGGTTGTGTTTGTCCTGGGGATTTACCAGGGCTATCGTGACGGAAACCTGACCATGGATGAAGTTACGCTCTTGTTCATGACCGCGGTCAGTTTGGCGGTCGCCGCCATTCCGGAAGGTTTGCCGGCTGTCGTCACCATCGTGCTGGCCATCGGCATGCAACGCATGGTCAAGAAGAACTCGATCGTCAAGAAACTGCATGCGGTCGAAACCCTCGGCAGTACGACCGTTATCTGCTCAGATAAAACCGGCACCCTGACTCAGAATCAAATGACTGTCGTGCGACTGTTTGCCGACGGACAACTGCTGGAAGTCAGCGGCGAAGGCTACTCGCCGGAAGGCAGCTTCAGCCGGGACGGCAAACCCTTGCAGGCGACCGCCGAGCCGGGTCTGAACCTGCTGCTGCAAGGATCGGCCCTGTGTAACGACGCCATCCTGCAACCCACCGAAGAAAAGGGCTGGAAAATCGCCGGCGACCCGACCGAAGGCGCATTGGTCGTCGTAGCCGCCAAAGCCGGGTATGACCGGGATTCGATCAATGAGAAATTCCCGCGGGTACAGGAAATTCCGTTCGATTCCTCCCGCAAAATGATGACCACCTTCCACCAGATGCCGGACGGCAGCGTACGGGCCTTCGTCAAAGGGGCTCCGGACATTCTGCTGAATCGGTGCAAGCATATTTCCACTCGGGGACAAATCACGGAAGTCAATGACGCGGATCGCGCGAACATCGCCGCTGCCAACAGCGCCATGGCCAAACAGGCCCTGCGCGTCCTCGCGGTTGCCTATCGCGATTTTCCAGCCGTACCGNNGCCGTACCGGCCAACCTGGAACCGACCCAGATTGAAGCCGATCTTACTTTCCTCGGATTGCTCGGCATGATTGATCCGCCGCGTTCGGAAGCGCGCGACGCTGTTAAGATCTGCAAACAGGCCGGTATCCGGGCGATCATGATTACCGGCGACTATCGGGACACCGCGCTGGCCGTGGCCATGGACCTAGGGATCGCCGAAGGCGAGCATCAGATCGTCACCGGTCAGGAACTCAACGCGATGTGCAAAGACGAAATCTGCCAAGTCGTGAAAAAAGCCTCGGTCTTTGCCCGGGTTTCGCCGGAACACAAAGTCGCGATCGTCGAAGCCTTCCAGGCCAATGGCCAAATTGCCGCCATGACCGGTGACGGCGTCAANNATCGTGGCGGCGGTGGAAGAAGGCCGGGTCATCTTTGCCAACATCCGTAAATTCGTGTTCTTCCTGATGTCCTGCAACCTGGCGGAAATCTTCGTCATCTTCTTCGCGATGATCATGGGCTGGCCGATTCCGCTGCTGCCGATCCAACTGCTCTGGTTGAACCTCGTAACCGACGCCTTCCCGGCCTTGGCGCTGGGCATGGAAAAACCGGAACCGGGCGTTATGGAACAAGACCCTCGCGATCCGCAGGAACCGATCATGAACAGCAACATGAAGAAAATGATCTTGATTCAGAGCACCGTGTTGACGTTTGCGGTGTTGGGTTCCTTCGGGTATGCACTGAAATACCTGACTCCGGGCTTCACGTTCGGGGCGCCGCTGACGCCGGACCTGGACCTGTCGATGGCGCGGACGTTTGCCTTTGCCACGATGATCAGCGCCGAGTTGCTGCGGGCCTATACCACTCGTTCCGAACATTATTCGGTATTCAAAATCGGTTTGTTCTCCAATAAATATATGAACATGGGCGTCGGCTTGTCGTTTGCCCTGCTGGCGTTGGCCCTGTACGGACCGCTGCACGCGATCTTCCGTACGCAGATTCTGGGACTGGCCGAATGGGCAGTTGTCGGCGGGTTTGCCATTCTACCGTTCGTTGCCGGTGAAATCGGCAAACAATTCCTGGATCTTTCCGGCGCTCACAAACATAAAGACAACTGATTCCGTAATCCGTTTTTCGTGACGATCCGGCCTGGCCGCCAGGACTTTGTTTCCTGCGGTCGGGCCGCTTTTTTTTGTTCGACTCAATTTTGAAAACGACGGACACTTGACATCGCTATATAACAATGTTATAGTTTGCCTGCGTAAATATAACGTTGTTATATTAGGCGCGGGAGCTGGCATCGTGGATGAATAGAATAATAAATAAAGTAATTAAAAAATCCGGGGAAATGGGGAAATCTGGAGAAAAGGCAGGGAGAACTAAACATGAAACTTACGTCCAAAATGATTGCGTACTTTTTGGTTGTAGTTTTGGTCAGCTTTGTCGGGTTTGTTTATTCCATTTTTAAAGTCACGGGAATTCTGGATGACACCCGCAATACGCAAAACGTCGAGATGCCCCGCTTCTACCAGACGACCGACATGACCGCCAATACGATGGCCAAAGTCGCCCAGGTCCGCGGGTATCTGCTGACCGGCAGCGACGTCTATTTGCAGGAGTACGACCGGTTGGCCAAAATCGATACGGAAACGGAAAAGGCCCTGTTGGCAATCATGCGGACGGACAAAGGGAAAAAACTGACCGCCGAACTGCTCAAACTCGATACCGAATTTAACGAACTGGTGGAAAAGAAGCTGGTTCCGCTGAAAAAGGCCGGCAAAGACGCGGAAGCGCTGCAACTGAATCAGAGTGAAGTGGCGCCTGCCGCCAAAGTTTTGGGACAGAAGATGGAAGAATACAAGGTGTATCGCCAGGATTTCCTGAACGGAGTTTTCGCCCGCACAATCGACAACGCTACGGACACCCGGAATGCGGTCGTTTTGTCGATGATTCTGTCGGTATTGGTCGGAATCCTGATCGGTATTTTTGCCGCCCGCAGCATCGTCCGACCGGTGAAGACCATCGTGGCCTATCTGGAAGAGGTGGCTAACGGCAATCTGAGCGATCGACGCCACGGGATCACGTCAAAGGATGAAATCGGGCAGTTGGCTGATGAAGTCGTGAAGATGACCCATAATCTGCGAAACCTGATCCGGCAGATCAATTCCAACGCCGAACAGTTGGCTGCCTCCAGTGAAGAGCTGACGGCGAGCGCCGAGCAATCCGCGCAGGCCTCCAACCAGGTGGCGGTTTCCATGACCGAGGTCGCCGCCGGGGCCAATGCCCAGTTGGCTTCAGCTACGGACGCATCCGCCGTCGTGGAGGAGATGTCGGCCGGTATCGAACAAATCGCCGCCAATGCCGGCATGGTTGCCGGCCAGTCGGAGCAGGCCCGCGAGAAGGCGAAAGACGGCGGGATGGCCGTTGACAAGGCGGTTCAGCAAATGTCCCGCATCGAACAGACCGTGAATTCCTCGGCGACTGTCGTTGCCAAGCTGGGCGAGCGGTCCAAGGAAATTGGCCAGATCGTCGACGCGATTGCCGGCATTGCCGGACAGACCAACCTGCTGGCGCTCAATNNTTCGCGGTGGTCGCCGAAGAAGTCCGTAAGCTGGCGGAACAGTCGGAAGAAGCCGCTCAGCGAATATCCGGCCTGATTGGCGAAATTCAGGCTGATACCGATATGGCGGTAGACGCCATGAACAATGGAACACGGGAAGTCAAAACCGGCGCCGAGG
>DCTI01000048.1:0-517 GCA_002329525.1 Negativicutes bacterium UBA1444 | reverse complement strand
GGCGGCCATCGAACAGATGGCGACCGGCAGCCAGCAGATTGTGGGCGCGGTCAAGAAGATCGACGACTTGAGCAAAAAGTCCGCCGAGGAAGCCGAGAGCGTTTCGGCGGCTACGGAAGAGCAACTGGCGTCGATGGAGGAAATCTCGACTTCCAGCCGGGCGCTGGCGACGCTGGCGCAAGAGCTCCAGACGGCAGTCAGTCGGTTCCGAATTTAATAAAACGACCCGCCCGAAGGGCAAAAGAAAACACCTGCAGCAGATACGAAATCTTTGCCGCAGGTGTTTTTGTTTTTATCACAACCGGCNNCAGGGACAAATGATTTTTACCGTCGGCGAAGTTATGGCTGCAAGTTTTAGCCATTCGTTTTACCAGGCGACGCGAGAGGTCGTTGACGGCGAGCGTTTCGTCGAACGGGTCTTCCGCCGGTCCGGAATAGTCGAACAGGAGCTGGAACTCGCCGGTTTTTTCCGAGAACTCCAGTCGAAGATCAATGTCAGGTTCGCCGGCCTGCTGCG
>DCTI01000236.1:7060-10507 GCA_002329525.1 Negativicutes bacterium UBA1444 | reverse complement strand
AGGGCTATGCCGCCATAGCCGGAACGGACGAGGCCGGCCGAGGACCGCTGGCGGGACCGGTGGTCGCGGCAGCCGTCATTTTACCGCCGGGGTTGGAGCTTCCTTATCTGAATGATTCAAAACAGGTATCGCCGCGGCGTCGGGAATGCCTGTATGAAGAAATTTTCGCCAAGGCGGTTGCCTGCTCCTGGAGCGAAGTCGGTCCGGCTGAAATAGACCGAATCAATATTTATCAGGCATCACGGCTGGCCATGATGCAAGCGCTGGCAGGACTGGCCCGGCCGTTTGATCTGGTTTTGTCGGATGCAATGCCGTTGCCGGATCTGTCGGTTCCCTGCATACCCATTGTTCATGGCGATGCGAAAAGCGCCAGCATTGCCGCGGCGTCGATTATTGCCAAAGTGGTGCGTGACCGGATTATGGGCGAGTGGGATACAAAGTTTCCTCAATATGGATTCCGACAGCACAAAGGGTATGGAACAGCGAGGCATCTGCAGGCTATTCGCGAATATGGTCCCTGCTCCATTCATCGGCAGACGTATGAGCCGATTAGATGTTGGGGGGCACAGACGAATGAAAATTGATGACTTGTTCCGAAATTCCGGAATAATGTCCGAAACGGCTCCGATCAAGGGTAACGAACAATCGGTTCAACCACAGGCAAAGGTCCTGACTGGCGCCGCACCGGCCCTGGCCGGGGACGCGGAACTCTTCTTGCCGGAACTGTTGCAGCGCTTTTCGGAGCTGGTAGCGAAGCGGCAAGATTTGACCGCGGGACTGCCAGCCAGTATCCGAAGCCGATTGACGGAAGCGATGGCGCCACTGCAGCCCGAGCTTGGCCGGTCGCCGATCGGGCAGGGGATAACCGGTTTGGTCAAGGACCAGCGAGTCATGCAGGCGGCAATGCGACAAATTGCGTCGGAATTGGACTTCGTTCTTAAAAACCCTGAATTCACCAAGGTGATTGCTTCGGCAGCCGATTCCGGCAGCGTTGTTCTTGCTCGTTTGCAGTCGGCGGTGGATGATGGGCTGGCTGTTTGGGACACACTGCCATTAGCCGAGCAACAAACATTGAGCCCGGTCAATCTTCCCGCAGTTTTGAGTAGAATGGCGGAGACCGGAACCCTCAATCCGGAGCTTGCAGCCAAGATTGATCTTTTGAATGCCGCTTTGGACCAACTGCCGGAAGATTCGGTCCTGTCGGCGAAAATGGCAATTTGGTTGAACTCCGTTGATCCGCAGATTATAAATGCAGCTCAGCTGACCGGGCGTCCGGACCTAGTGAAGGCTTGGGCGGCAACGCAGGCGTTGGCCAGCGAAGGGACCGATCTTGGTTTCTTACTGACCACAGACGCTGACAATGCGGCGGCGACGACTGGCACAATTCAGGCGTTGGTGCAAACTTTGACCCGCGAGGCTGCTGCCACGAAGATGGCAACTGGTCTGACCGGTGAATCGTCCGGACTGTCGTCCCGGGCTGTGAGGTTTGAACTGTTGCTGTCTGGAACTTTGTCGCGACCGGAGGCTTTGAATGCGTTCCTGACCATGTTGCCTGCCGTTGCGGGCGATGTCAGCTCGCTGTTTGCTTTGACCAATGACAAAAGTATTGCGTCAATACGTGAAAAATTGCGCAACACAGCGCCTAAATGGCTGATTGATCTATCAAAGCAGATGAACAAACCGGAATTCGTTGATTTTTGGGTTGCGGCCAAGGCTGCCGACCTGATTCCCTGGACACGGTTGAGTCAGATGGAACAGCGGGCTTCGATGGATTCGTTGAAAGAGTTGGCGATTTCCTACGAACAACCGGAAGCCTTCCGGGAAAGCGATTCAGCCAATTCGAACGGCTTGATCCTGCAAACTGCATTATACATGCCGGGACAGGAAAAACCTTATCCGGCCCTGATCCAGATTTTCGAGGAAAAAAAGGAGCGGGGCGACGGCGAATTGCCGGAACAGGAAGTGTGGATCCGGATCACTCTGGAAACAGATCATATCGGGCGGGTGGAACTAAGTTTTCGGCTGCAGGATAAGAAGTTTCTGACCGTTTTCAGTAGATTTGCCGATTCCGCAATCGCCGCTGAATTTCAAGAGTGTCTGCCGGATTTTGAGAAGGATTTGGCGGATACTCCGCTGGAACTGAAAAAATTCGCGGTTACGCAGCGGAATCAATCATGGTGACGAATGATGGCTGAGGATAAACGAACGCCGGTCCCGGAAGCGGTGGCGCTCCGGTATGACCGGGAAAAGGAAAATGCTCCCCGGATAGTGGCCAAAGGGCGCGGCATCGTGGCCCAACAACTGATGGAGATTGCCAAAAAACATTCCGTTCCGGTATATCAGAACCAATCGGTGACGCAGTTGTTGATGGCCGTCGAACTGGATCGAGAGATTCCGCCTGAGTTATATCAGGCCGTGGCTAGTGTGCTGGCCTATGTGTATCGACTGGATGGCCGGGCGGGAGCGAAAGCGGGAAAACGAAGATGAATAATTTCATGACCGGTGTCGAAAAAGGTCGCCGCGGCGAGGACCTCGCGGCGGCTTTTTTATTGGAGCGGGGATATCGGATTTTACAGAGAAACTGGCGGCGAAAAACGGGAGAAATCGATATTATCGCTGAAAAATCCGATTTGTTGGTTTTTTGCGAAGTCAAAAGCCGCACAGGAACCTGTTTTGGCGTGGGCGCCGAAGCTGTCGATCGAAGAAAACAAACAAAGATCATCCGGACCGCTTTGCTGTATTTGCAGCAGTATCATCTGATGGATCATGCCTGCCGGTTCGATGTGATCGAGATCGATGTAGCGGGCGCAGTTCCGTTAATTCGTCACATTCCCAATGCTTTCGGGGGGTGAGGAGAAGCCTATGTTCGCAAAAGTTTTTGGTGCTGGAATCTTCGGCTTGAATGGAACGCTGATTGATGTTGAGGTTGATATCGCTAATGGAATTCCCGCCCTTGAAATCGTGGGTCTCCCGGATGCGGCAGTGCGGGAGGCCAAAGAACGGGTCAAGGCGGCGATTCGCAATGCGGGATTTGAGTTCCCCTGTCGCAGGATCACAGTCAACCTGGCACCGGCGGACCTGCGAAAAGACGGTTCTGCCTTGGATTTGCCGATCGCCTTGGGTATTTTGTCGGCTACCGGGCAATTGGGCGAGTGTGATTTGAGTCGAACAGTCATGGTTGGTGAGCTGTCGCTGGACGGACAAGTTCGAAATATTGCCGGGGTTTTGCCCATGGCGGTCCTTTGCCGACAGATGCAAGTTCAGAGATTCCTTGTGCCGGTGGCAAATGCCGCGGAAGCGTTGGTGGTCGATGCAAATAACGTATTCGCCGTTGACAATCTGACAACGGCAGTTCAGATCATTGACGGAACGCTGCCGGGACAGCCGGAACTGGCAACGGCGGTCCCAAATTCTTCTGCGTCCATTCGGCGGGACGATTTTCGCGAC
>DCTI01000236.1:0-6995 GCA_002329525.1 Negativicutes bacterium UBA1444 | reverse complement strand
TGCCGCCATTGACCACGGACGAGGCTCTGGAGGTCAGTAAAATATACAGCGTAGCGGGATTGATGGGCGAAACGTCTGGATTGATCCAGGAACGACCATTTCGTTCGCCGCATCATACGGTTTCGGCTGCAGCCATGGCCGGTGGCGGGAAAATTCCCCATCCGGGCGAAGTCACTTTGGCGCATCACGGGGTGTTGTTCCTTGATGAATTGCCGGAATTTCCGCGTCAAGTTTTGGAAGTATTGCGGCAACCGATTGAAGACGGTCAGGTGACCATATCCCGTGTCAACGCGGTCTATACCTATCCCTCCCGGTTTATGCTGGTTGCCAGTATGAATCCATGCCCATGTGGATTTTTCAATGATCCGGCGCATGAATGCAGCTGCACGGATGCGGAAATAAAACGTTATCTGCGAAAAATATCCGGTCCTCTATTGGACCGAATCGACATTCATATAGGCATTCCCCAGGTCAAATATGAAGAAATGATATCCAGCGCGGCGGCGGAAACTTCGACCAGTATCGCCATTCGGGTTAAGGCGGCGCGGCGGCGCCAATCGGAACGACTGACGGGAACCGGCATCTTTTGCAATGCCCAAATGAACCATCGGCAACTTCGTGAATTGTGTCCCATGCGTGTCGAAGCTCAGACCTTGCTGCATTCCGCTTTTGAAAAAATGAAACTGAACGCGCGTTCTTACGACCGGATTGTCAAGGTTTCGCAAACCATTGCCGATCTAGCTGGCGCCGAAGAGATCGCGTCCCCCCACATGGCGGAAGCCATTCAGCTGCGGGTGGCGATGGCCGAAAATAAATTATAAGTGTGAAGAAGGGTCTTGTCGGCAGGAAAACCCCACTAAGCCGCTGAATTTTAAACTTATCCGGGGGGTTATGTGATTAGGGTATCGGAGGGATCAGGGTTGGATAACACGCCATACTTCTATCGAACGATCTTGAACCATTTGAAGGAAGGAATCTATTTTGTGGATGCCAACCGCGTCATTACCTTTTGGAATGAAGGCGCTGAAAAAATTACCGGTTATTTGGAGAGCGATGTGCTGCATAAGCCGTGTCACTGGAACCTGCTGAGCCATTCAGATGCCGATGGGGTAAAATTATGCCAGGGGAAGTGCCCGGTGGCGAGAACTTTAGTCGACGGAATCGTCCGCGAGGAAGCCTTGTTCATTCAGCACAAGGAAGGGTATCGCGTTCCGGTGGAAGCACGAATTTTGCCCATGCGAAACATGAACCGGCAAATTGTCGGCGCGGTTCAGATCTTTTCCGATCTCACGCCGAGCAGTGAACACGGCAAAAAAATGAAGGCATTGGCTACATTGGCTTATTTTGATTTGGTCACCGGTTTGCCGAACCGCCGATACATCGAAAACCGGATCGGCGTTATGCTGACGGAGTTCAAAAAAAACCTGTCGCCATTCGGCCTCCTGCTGATCAACGTCATCGGTTTCAAGACGTTGAACGACAAGTACGGACCGCAAGTCGGCGATCAGGTTTTGCGCTCGGTTGCCCGGAATATTGCTGCCGGGGTGGGACCGGATGATATTGTAAGTCGTTGGGACGGAACCCGTTTCCTAGTAATTAGCCCAAACACAAAGAAAACATTACTGTTGCTGTTGGCGGAAAAACTGCGGGTCATCACCTTGCGCGCCGCCAACATGGAGGGTTCAGAGGACGTGACCCTGAAGGTGAGTATGTCGGGAACAATCAATCGATTGGATGACACGCTCGTATCTTTGCAGCTACGATTGGCCAATCTGATTCAGCAAAGCGAAAGTCGCGACGGAGCGCTGGCCTTGGACGAAGATTGAAGCCGAATGATTATTCCACAATCTGAAGACGGGGATTATCCCGGTAATGTCGGCCTGCTTTTGCGCAGGGTTTATCGTCGACAGCCACAATATCGGCGGTAAAGTTGACGCTGTCATTGAATAAGCTGGCGCCAACGGCATATACGTCGACGGGAACCTTTTCCGCCTCGAAGGCTCGGATTTTTTCGGCCGTGAAACCGCCCGACACCATGATCTTAACATGGTTGAATCCTTCATCATCCAGCGCTTTCCGTACATTTCGCACCAGACAGGAACACACACCCGTGGGCTTGAAGGTTCCCATATGGGGCAGGACGGAAGCGTCGACCAGCGTGTCGGCTGTATCCAGCCGCACCCCATAGAGCTGTGCGCCAAATTTACGGGCGACCTCCAAAGCGGTTCTGACGCAATCATTGTCAAAGTCCACCAAGGCAACCCGGTTGACGGAATGGTCGATGTGTCGGTCAAAGGCTTCGGTTGCCGCCAGCGTGTTACCTCGATATGCGGCGATCAGGGCGTGAGGGATGGTTCCCACCGCATCTCCCCCCCAATAGGCAGCGTTCGCCGGCGTGGAGACTCCGATCATGCCGCCGACTCGCGCGGCATATCCATCTTCAGCCTGGACCGCATAATGATCGAAACGGGACGGAAAGAACAAAACCGGCTTGCCGGCGGCCGCTTTAACGACGCGGTCAACGTTGGTGGCGATTTTGGTCTGTCGGGATAGAACACCCAGATAGACAGTTTCCAGATGGACAAAATCCGCCAGACGGCCTTCGATCGTCATGACAGTGTCCCATGGTTCAAGCCTGTCGCCGTCAAACAACGCGCGAATTTTCAAATCTTCCGGCTGGCGGGCGCATGTTTTCAGAATGGCGATTGCTTGGTCAATTCCGCATAGTACCGCCTGTTGACGCTGGAACACCTGCATGATGACACTGGGGTTGTAGTTATCCTTGTCGAGGATCATTTGGGAGCGGACGAAGTAGCTGTCACTATAAAAGCCACGGCGGATTTCTTCCACCGGCAAGTTGAAATGACTGACGGGCAATCGCTGTTTCATGAGGCGCCTCCTTGAAAATTCTACATTTATCAATTGTAACTATGATACAATATTGAGAGATTGCCTGCAACAGGAGGAAGTGGATGGAGTATCAAGCCAGAGCGGTCCGATTTTCGTGCATTGAGGAAGCGACGGCCTGGTTGCGGCGTATGAACTGCGATCCGGCCGGTGTGGCCATTATGGCGCCGAAAGCGATTTTCCGAACGGTTTGTGTGGAGAATGTGCCGACGAAAGCGGCCAATTTGCTGAAGCAGACTTTTTTGGCCAAAGGCGCTGAAGTTGCCGTTGCCCGGGGAACAGCCGACCTGAGCGCCGAATTTACGGATGTGCTGATCTGCGGAACAATGAAGCACTATCGGCTGGCGTTGGCGCAGTTGCGGCAGCAACCCTGGGGATTGCCGGATCTTGCGAAATCAGTGGAACAGGCATTGGCGAACGACAACCGAAGAATGTCCATTCCTTATCAGGTAAATAACTGTCGCTGGACAGTCCAGACCGGCCAAACCCTGGTAATGGGAATCTTGAATCTGACCCCCGATTCCTTTTCTGACGGCGGGCAGCACAACCAGTTGGATCAGGCGTTGGCCAGAGCCAGGCAGATGGTCGACGATGGAGCCGACATCCTGGATGTGGGGGCGGAATCGACCCGTCCTTACGGTGCGGCGCCAATTTCGGCGCAGGAAGAAATGGACCGATTGTTGCCGGCTTTGGAGAAAATATTGACGGCAGTGAATGTTCCCATCTCCATTGATACCTATAAGAGCGAGGTCGCCGAACAGGCCTTGCGTATGGGGGCGCACATTCTCAACGATATTTGGGGGCTTCAACAGGATCCGGCAATGGCGATGCTGGCGGTGAAGTACGCCGTACCGGTGGTGGTGATGCACAATCGGCGGTCGATGGAATCCACCCGGGACATCATGGGCGAATTGGCGGATTTTTTCCGCCATAGCTTGCAAATCGGCCGCGCCGCCGGCATGAGCGAAGAACAGTTTATTTTGGATCCCGGCATCGGTTTCGGCAAGAATTCGGCGCAGAATCTGGAAGTGTTGAGGCGGTTGGCTGAATTGCATTCTTTAGGTTTTCCCGTTCTCGTCGGAACATCGCGTAAGCGCTTCATTGGTGAAGTGCTGAACTTGCCAGTGGAAGAACGGGCGGAAGGGACGGGGGCGACAGTGGTTCATTCCATTCTCAATGGGGCCGCCATTGTACGGGTGCACGATGTCAAAATGGCGAAACGAATGGCGGTCATGACGGATGCCTTGCAAGGTTGGAGGACAGACGCCAATGGATAAGATCACCTTATATAATATGAAGTTTTTCGGCTATCATGGCTGCGAGGAGTTCGAACAGCGAAACGGGCAAACTTTCGAGGTGGATGCAGAGCTGTTCACTAGCCTGGAAAAGGCAGGCCGCAGCGATTCCCTGGCGGACGCCGTAAATTATGTGAACATTTTTGAGCGGATTCGCGACGTGGTGGAAACGGAACGACATCAACTTTTGGAAAGACTGGCGCAACAGATTGCCGACGCTGTTCTGGTAGAACCTCGCATCACTTCCGTGGTGGTCCGGGTCAGAAAACCGGCAGTACCATTGCCGGGGATGTTGGACGGAGTACAGGTGGAGATCCGACGAGGCAGGCTGGTATGATTTTTCTCAGCTTGGGCAGCAATATGGGCGATCGCGAAAAAAATCTGGAAAAGGCCTTGCGTTTGCTGGAAGCCGATGAAACGATGGCGCTTGACCGGATATCCGGAATATATGAGTCGGCTCCCTATGGCGTAACCGACCAGGCGGATTTTTTAAACATGGTGGCTGTCGTTGTTACGAAACTGTCCCCGTTCCAGTTACTGGAACGATGCCTGACTGTGGAAACCGCTTTGGGCCGATTACGAACCCGACATTGGGGGCCCCGGGTCATGGACATCGATTTGCTGGCTTATGATCAGGTTCAGTTGACGGAACCCGCTTTGATACTTCCCCACCCCGGACTGTTCCAACGGGCTTTTGTATTGATCCCGTTGCTGGAGGTCATGGCGGATGATTGGTTGATTGCCGGAAGATCGAAGCAGGAAGCGGCGGCAGAATTGGCGAACATCGCCGGGCAGAAGGTCCAGCTTTGGAAAGAGGTACATTGGGATTCGGTAAAAAAATGTTTTGCGTAACTCAGGCGGGCAAGCTCAGCTTGTCCGCTTTTAGTTTCCNNTTGACCCCGATTCTGATACGGGACTATAATAAGGACCATATATTGTCGGTCCATATCTGGAGATGAACAGGAAATGGAACATCTGCCGGAAGCATTGCTTCTGATGGTGCCGGGAATAGGCAGCCTGAAACAGAGAAGACTGGTCGAGTACTTTGGTGATGCGTATGCCGCCTGGAACGCGAAAGGCGCGGAACTGGCCCAATCGCATATCTTAAACGAGAAAGAGGTCGCCGGCATTCTATCACTGCGGGAAACGCTAGATCCGGCGGAGCTCGAAAAAAGTTGGTCCCGGCAGGGAATCGGCATCTGCGGCATTGACGACCCGGATTATCCCGCATTACTGCGCAACATTTTTGATCCGCCAGCCGTTTTATTTTATCGCGGGCGAATGACTGGCGACTCGTTGAATCTGGCAGTTGTGGGATCCCGACGCGGCACCCCCTATGGGCGGAACGTGGCTCGATCCTTCAGTGAAAAGTTGGCCCGTTTCGGTGTTACTGTCGTGAGCGGCGCGGCCCGGGGTATTGATACCGCTGCGCACGAGGGCGCATTGACCGCTGGCGCAAGCACGGTCGCGATCTTGGGCTGTGGAGTGGACGTCGCTTATCCGGTGGAAAATGCCCGCTTACTGGATAAGATTGCCGACAGCGGCTGTCTGATTTCGGAGTATCCGCCGGGAACTCCGCCGTTACCGGGACAGTTTCCGGCGCGCAACCGAATCATTGCGGGAATGTCTGTGGGTGTATTGGTCGTGGAAGCCGCTGAAAAAAGCGGCGCATTGATTACTGCCGACTTTGCCTTGAACGAGAACCGGGAAGTTTACGCAATTCCCGGCAGTGTGTTTTCGAATACCAGTCGGGGCGTCCATCGCTTGATTCAACAGGGCGCACGGTTAATCGGCGGCGCCGATGAATTGCTGGAGGAGCTGGGCCTGTCACCGTTCGCTGCGCAGGCGCGGCAGCCGCAATCACTGTCACAGGATGAAAAGAAGGTGCTGGCCGAACTTTCCGAATCGGAACCGATCGGCCTTGATGAGTTAGTAATGCGTCTGGACATGACCGCCTCGCAGCTGGCGGTGGTGCTGTTGCAGTTGGAAATGTCCGGATGTGTCGAGAAATTTTCCGGCAACCGCTATGGTCGAGTTGCCAAGGAGTGAAAAGATTGTCAAAAAACCTCGTCATTGTCGAGTCGCCGGCCAAAGCCGGCACGATCGAGAAATACCTTGGCAAGTCGGAGTATCTGGTAAAGGCGACGATGGGCCATCTGCGGGATTTGCCCAAAAGCCAGTTTGGCATTGATGTCGAAAACGGCTTTGAACCAAAATACATTATTGTCCGCGGCAAAACTGCCTTGGCCAATGAACTGCTCAAACTGGCCGGGCAGGCAAAGCAGGTGTTTCTGGCAACTGACCCTGATCGCGAGGGCGAGGCAATAGCCTGGCATTTGGCCACGATTTTGCAAATCGATGCCGCCAAGGCTTGCCGTATCGAGTTTAATGAAATCACCAAATCCGCTGTGAGCGAGGCTATCAAACACGCCCGGAAAGTTGACGGCAACATGGTCAATGCCCAACAAACACGCCGGATCCTTGATCGTATCGTGGGTTATAAACTGAGCCCGCTACTATGGAAAAAAGTACGGCGAGGATTAAGCGCCGGCCGGGTTCAGTCAGTGGCGGTTCGGCTCATCTGTGACCGCGAGCGTGAAATTGAAGCCTTTAAGGTCACGGAGTATTGGTCGATCCATGCGCTGCTGCAGAAACAGGATGCTTCAACAACGTTCGAAGCGGAATTGGTGACAGTGGACGGTCAAAAGGCTGAGATTTTGAACGAGTTGGCCGCGGCGAATATAAAACAGGAACTCAGCAGCGGCAATCCGTTTCGTGTAGAAGACCTGAAGC
>DCTI01000217.1:1284-27147 GCA_002329525.1 Negativicutes bacterium UBA1444 | reverse complement strand
TCTTTTCGGGAACCGTGACCGGCCTGGCCCGAGGAGAAACGCTGGCGCAGGCAGTGCGGTTGGGGACGCGGGTGGCAGCCTGCACGATTCAGTCGGCGGAAAATAATTGCCTGGCGCTGGCGCAGGCACTGGCGAATGTAGCAAAATAAAAACCGGCTGTTGAAATAGGCCCATCATCTGGACCTTTTTGAACAGCCGGAGGCGAGTTAATGCCCGATGGAAAATCGAGTCGTTCTTACTTTTTCGTCACGCGGTCGAACAGTTTTGGATAGTTGTTGACCTGATTCCAGGTCATGTCCACGATTCCCTTGGCATCGGCGGGAACCTCTTTGAATTCGCAGGTACCGATGGTGCTGCCGGCGAAGAGCTCATCGGGGGAATCGGCAAATTTGAAGGTGACGGTAAAACTATAGGCGGTTTGCGGATTCTTGCCGTTGATTCCGCGGGTATATAACCGGACAATCACCCGGTTGGCATCACTGGCGGAAACGCGGAATCGGGAGTCGGCGGCGAAAGCGTCGCGGGTGCGTTGCACCAGGGTGGTTCCCAGGGCGTCAGCGGTGAATTCCCGGATCTCGACGGCAACGACTTGGGCCGGCGGCGTGGCTGCCGCAGCGGGAGCCGGCGCCGGAGCGGCGAAGGCGGTCGACTGCAGGACCAGCAGCAAGCCGGTGAGGAGCAACAGGAACAGGCGGGGGAATTTGACGGATTTCATAGCTTCACCTCATTATTCATAATCGAATTCTGTCAACATTTTACCATGAAACCGGGCAGGGTACATAGCGCGACGCCGAAAAAGGCGTCTGAAATTCGAACCGGTGAACAGGGAGGACTGGCGATGCTGGACCAGGTGGACCTCGGACAAAAGTTGGGCAAAGCCGAATACAAGGAGCAAATGGACCGGCTGGAGACACAGTTGGGGGAACTGCACCGCAAAATTCATGAACTCGGCATTCCGGCCGTCATCGTGTTCGAAGGCTGGGATGCCGCCGGCCGCGGCACGTTGATCAATGAGCTGATTTTGCGGCTCGACCCGCGCGGATTTAAAGTGTTCGCCAACCATGTTTGCCAGGGCGACGATCGCGAATACCCTTTCCTGTGGCGTTATTGGAATACAACGCCGGCCGCTGGAAAAATCATGATTTATGACCGCAGCTGGTATGAGGCGGTGCTCGTGGGGCGGATCGACGGGACGACCAAGACCGACCAGGCGCTGCTGTGCAACGAGATCGCTTCGTTTGAACGTCAATTGACGGATTCCGGCTGTATTCTAATCAAACTGTTCCTGCATATTACCAAGAAGGAACAGAAAAAACGCATGGATGAGCTGGAACAGGACCCGGCGACACGTTGGCGGGTCGCCGACGCGGAATGGCGACGGCACCGGAAATACGACGATTATCTGCGGATCATCGAAGACACCCTCAGCCGGACCGACCGGGCCAATGCGCCGTGGACGCCGGTGTCGGCCATGGATCGCCGGTTTGCGGCTGTCCGGATCTGCGGCGCAGTTGCCCAGACGCTGGAGCAGCGGATTCAAATCGAAGAACGGACCCGGCAAAATCCTCCTGTGAAGGGGTCGGCGCCGGCCGCCGCGGAGATTGGCATTTCGCTGCTTGATAAGGTCGCTGTACCGAAAGAATGGGATCTGCGTAACTATGACAAGGAATTAGAACGTTGGGGAAAAAAACTGCACGATCTGCACTACGAAACCTACAAGAAGAAAGTCCCCGTTCTGATCCTGTTCGAGGGCTGGGATGCGGCGGGCAAAGGGGGCGCCATCAAACGACTGGTGACGAATTTCGATCCGCGGGGCTACGAGGTTATTCCGGTGGCGGCGCCCAACGACACGGAACGGACGCACCACTATCTTTGGCGGTTCTGGCAGGCAGTGCCGGCGGCCGGGCGGATCGCCGTGTTTGATCGGACTTGGTATGGCCGGGTTCTGGTGGAGCGGGTGGAAGGGTTCTGCCAGGAAGCGGAGTGGCGGCGGGCCTATCGGGAAATCAACGAATTCGAGGAGCAGCTGACGAACTTTGGCGCGGTGATTGTCAAGTTCTGGCTGCATATCGATAAGGAAGAACAACTGCGCCGGTTCCAGGAACGGGAAAATACGCCGGAGAAACGATGGAAGATCACGGCGGAGGACTGGCGGAACCGCGAAAAATGGGACGAGTATAAACAGGCGGTCGATGAGATGCTGTACCGGACTTCGACCCGGTCGGCGCCCTGGACGATTGTTCCCGCCAACTCCAAAGAATATGCGCGGGTCCATGTCCTGAAAACGGTGGCCGAAGCCATGGAAAAAGCCCTGTGACCATTTTGAATTTGATTTGGCAACCGCGAAAACAGCTGTTATAATAGACACGTATTTGCTTAAATGTAGTGATCGATTCGCAGGAGGATCAGTAAGTGAACGTAAAGGAACGACTGGCCGGCGCAATCGCCCGGGCCGCGGCCGCGGCCGTGAGCGACGGCGCACTGCCGCAGGGCGCGTTGCCGGAAGTGTTTTTGGAAGTGCCGCCGGAAAAAAGCTTCGGCGACTACGCCACCAATTTTGCCATGCAGGCGGCCCGAACCCTCAAGGCCAACCCCCGTAAAATCGCCGAAGCTGTGGTCGGCCGCATCGAATTTCCCTGGCTGGACCGGGCGGAAATCGCCGGCCCGGGCTTCATCAACTTTTTCCTCAAACCGGACTGGCTGCACGAACTGCTGCAGGAAATCCTGGATGCCGGACCCGCCTACGGCAACACGCAGTCCGGCGGCCGGCAAAAAGTCCAGATTGAATTCGTCAGCGCCAACCCGACCGGCCCGTTGCATGTGGGCCACGGCCGCGGCGCCGCTTTCGGCAGCGCGCTGGCCAACCTGATGAGCGCCGCCGGCTACGACATCCAAAAAGAGTTCTACATCAACGACGCCGGTAACCAGATCGACAACCTGGCGGCCTCCGTCGAAGCCCGCTATCTGGAACTGCTGGGCCAAACCGTGGAATTTCCGGAAGACGGCTACCACGGCAAAGATATCATCGACACCGCCCAGCGGATCATCGACAACTCCGGCAGCCGCTACCTGCTGGTCAGCCCTGCCGAACGGCGCGAGATCTTCAAACAGATCGCCCTGGAGGAAAAACTGGCGGCTCTGAAAGAAGACCTGGAATCCTTCGGCGTGACCTTCGACGTCTGGTTCAGCGAGCGCTCGCTGTTCGCCGACGATGCGGTGGCCGCCGCCTGCGCGCAGCTGCGGGAAAAGGGCTTCGCCTATGACAAGGACGGCGCGTTCTGGCTGCGCAGCACGGCGTTCGGCGACGACAAGGACCGGGTCATCATCCGGGACAACGGCGTCCCGACCTACTTCGCCTCCGACATCGCCTACCACGACAACAAATTTCGCCGCGGCTTCGCAAAAGTCATCAACATCTGGGGTGCCGACCACCACGGTTACATCCCCCGCATGAAGGCCGCCATGGCCGCTCTCGGCTATGACCCCGAGCGCCTGGAAGTGCTGATCCTGCAAATGGTGTCGCTGTATCAGGGCGGTGAACTGGTCAAAATGTCCAAGCGGACCGGCCAGGGCGTCACGCTCAGCGAACTCATCGAAGAAGTTGGCCGGGACGCGGCGCGCTATTTCTTCATCATGCGGTCACTGGACAGCCAGCTGGATTTCGACCTGGACCTGGCCAAATCCCATTCGAACGAAAACCCGGTCTACTATGTGCAGTACGCGCACGCCCGGATCGCCAGCATCTTCCGCCAGATGGCCGAAGCCGGCGTCGCCTTTGACAGCTCGGCCAAAGCGGACCTGTCCTGCCTGACCTCGGCCTGGGAACTGGACCTTATCCGCAAAATCGGCGACTATCCGGAGGAAATCGCGGCAGCGGCCCGCGACCGGGCGCCGCACCGGATCGCCCGCTATGCCCACGAACTGGCCGGACTGTTCCATTCCTTCTACAACGGCTGCCGTGTGCTGGGCGTCGAGCCGGAACTGACGACCGCGCGGCTGGCGCTGGTCACCGCGTCGCAGCGGGTGCTGCGGCACAGCCTGGGCATCCTCGGCGTGGACGCGCCGGAAAAAATGTAACGGCGGCGAACAAAATCAGGCAGGGGAATTCCTGCCGCCAATAGAACATCTTGAAAAGATGGAGGGTAAAGTATGGGAGAAATGGACAAGACACTATCCGGAGTTGACTTGGCATACCGCATTTTGAAAGAGCGGAAAACCGATCTCTATTTTCGGGATCTGCTGACGGAAGTGGTGACTGCCAAAATGGTGCCGTCCTATCTCATGAAACAAGCCATGGCGGAGCTGCATACGCAGATCAACATGGACAGCCGGTTCACCTTCAAAGGCAAAGGCTACTGGGGCCTGACCGAATGGGTGCCGGTGCAGCGGACTGCCGGCCGGCCGGAAGAATCGGTCTCCGCGGTATTGGACGAAACGGTGGAAATCCGGCGGACCAAGCTGCAGGAAATCCAGCAGCCGGATGAACCGGAAACCGGTTTTACCGGTGACAATGACGATTCTTCGCAAGAAGAATAAGGAAGAACTAATAACAGGGAGGGAGACTCAGATGCCCAAATACATATTCGTGACCGGTGGAGTCGTTTCTTCGCTGGGGAAAGGGATTACGGCGGCTTCATTGGGGCGCCTGCTGAAAAGCCGGGGCATGAAAGTCACCATCCAGAAATTCGACCCCTACATCAACTTCGACCCGGGGACCATGAGCCCGTACCAGCACGGGGAAGTGTTCGTCACCGACGACGGCGGCGAAACCGACCTCGACCTCGGCCACTACGAGCGCTTTGTTGACATCAACCTGTCCAAAAGCTCCAACGTGACGGCCGGCAAGATCTACTGGTCGGTCATCAACAAGGAGCGCCGCGGCGACTACCTGGGCAGCACCGTCCAGGTCATTCCCCACATCNNGCACGGTCGGCGACATCGAAAGCCTGCCTTTCCTCGAGGCCATCCGCCAGGTGCGCAAGGAAGTCGGCAAGGACGACACCCTTTACATCCATGTCACCTTGATCCCCTATATCGCCGCCGCCGGCGAACTGAAAACGAAACCGACCCAGCACAGCGTCAAAGAACTGCGCAGCATCGGCATCCAGCCGGACGTCATCGTCTGCCGGACCGAGCATGAAATCTCGACCGACATGCGCGAAAAAATCGCCCTGTTCTGCGACATCGACCAGGAAGCGGTCATTCAGAATCGCACCGTCGAGTCCATCTACCAGGTGCCGCTGGTTTTGCAGGATGAAGGCCTCGACCGGATCGTGCTGGAAAAACTCAACATCCAGGCCGGCGATGAAGATATGATCGAATGGAAGACGATGGTGGAGAAAATCCTCCATCCGACGAAATCGGTGACCATCGGAGTGGTCGGCAAATACGTGGCCCTACCGGACGCTTACATGAGCGTGACCGAAGCCCTGCGCCACGCCGGTTTTTCCCACGGCGCCTCGGTCCAGATCAAATGGGTGGACGCCGAGCATGTGGAAAACTGCAACGGCGATCTGGCCAAATACTTCGACGGCGTGGACGGCATTCTGGTGCCGGGCGGCTTTGGCGACCGCGGCATCGAGGGGAAAATCCGGGCGATTCAGTATGCCCGGGAAAACAAGGTTCCGTTCTTCGGCCTGTGTCTGGGGATGCAGTGCGCCGTGATCGAATACGCCCGCCACGTCTGCGGCCTGGCCGGCGCGCACAGCACGGAATTCGATCCTCTGACCGAACACCCGGTCATCGACCTGATGCCGGAACAGGCGACGGTGGTCGACAAAGGCGGCACGATGCGGCTGGGAATCTACCCCTGCAAGGTGATGCCCGACACCAACACCTACACCGCCTATCAAGATGAAATTGTCTACGAGCGGCACCGTCATCGGTTCGAGTTCAATAACGCCTACCGGGAAAAACTAATCAGTCAGGGCCTTGTCCTGGGCGGTACTCTGCCGAACGACCGGCTGGTGGAAGTGGTGGAAGTCAAGGACCATCCCTGGTTCGTGGGCACCCAGTTCCATCCGGAGTTCAAATCCCGGCCGACCAAACCGCACCCGCTGTTCCGCGATTTTGTCGCGGCGGCGCTGACCTACGGGGAAACCCGCTGATTTTACTGTGAAACGCTGAAACTGTTGGGCGAACCCCAACAGTTTTTCGCAAGGAGGAACAGGCGTGAAACGTCGGCAGACCTACGCCGGGACTTTTTGCCTGATCGGCATCGGACTTATTTTGTTGGGGCTGTGGCTGTTTTATCCGCGGGCAAAAGACGAGAAAGTCGCGTTGATCCACATCGAGGGCGTGATTGCCGGAGGCCGGAGCCAGGGCGGTCTATGGGGCGAAGGCGGCATGGACTCCGTAATCCGCCAGATCCAGGCCGCGCGGGACGACGACAGCGTCCGGGCGGTGGTTATCCGCATCAATAGCCCGGGGGGCAGTGCGCCGGCTTCTCAGGAAGTGGGCGAGGAACTGAAAAAACTGAGGGGTGCCGGTAAACCCGTGGTCGCTTCGATGGGCGACATCGCCGCTTCCGGCGGCTACTGGATCGCCGCCCTCTGCGACCGGATCTACGCCAATCCCGGCACGATCACCGGCAGCATTGGCATCTACATTCCCTATGCCAACTGGGAAGAGTTATTCAAAAAAGTCGGCGTGCATGGCGAAAAGATCAAAAGCGGGCCGCACAAGGACATGTTGTCTCCGGAACGACCCATGANNGAGCGGGCCATTTTGCAGGAAATGGTCGATGACCTCTATGACCAGTTTGTGGCTGTGGTGGCGGAAGGCCGAAAAATGGAGCCAACCCGGGTGAAGCAACTGGCCGACGGCCGGATCTATACCGGACGGCAGGCGCAAAAGCTGGGCTTGCTCGACGAAATGGGCACCATGGAGGATGCGGTGAATGCTGCCGCCAAACTGGCCGGGATCACGGGAAAACCGGCCATTCACGAATATGGCCGTTCCAGTGTCTGGGACGCCATTTTTGGCGCCAGCGAGCAATCTCTGTTGGATGTTTTGGCAACCCGACTGCTGTACGGTCAGGGAGCGGGGTCCCGGTTGGCGAATCCGGGCCTGATTCCCCAGTTGCGTTAGGGCAATGATGATTCGGAACCTGTTACTGGCCTTTGTTTTAATCGGTACGTTGCTTGCGGGCGGGTGCGACTTTTTTTCCGCCCAGGCACCATCTTTCCCGGGGACCGGCAACCAGGCGGCGGTCGCCAAATCACCGGCGCTGGCCGGCTTGCAGGAACTGCCGGCGGCGGGCGCGCATTGGCGGTTACCGGATAATCTGTCCGTCGAGGGCCCGGGAAATTTCCACCGCGTAGTGTCAGGCGCCGGGCTGTTGGCGCCGCAGGCGCTGGAGCTGGCGGCCGGTCCTGTTGGCCGGCTGGAATACTTTTTGGACATGGACAGCTCGGACGATGAACTGAATTACCGGTTTCAGTTCCTGTCCACGCAAGGAACGGGACGGTTGAACATTGCCGCCATCGGCCGGGATGGCCGGACCGTGGCGACAGTCGGCTACGTCTTCACCGGGACGTTGCCGCCCCGAAACGGGCAGGCCGTCTGGATTGACCGTCGCTTGCCGAACAATTATCAAGGCGGCTGGGTTCAGGACCGATTGCGGCCGGCGGAACTATTCGCGACGCAGTTTCCCGCGTTTGCGCCTGACCTGGTCGCCCGCTACCGTGTGGGTATCGAGTCCGGCAATGGCCAGCACGCGCTCATCACGGAACTGAAATCGGCCGGGTCGCAGGTGGAAGGGACCAAGATCACCTGGCAGCAGGCGCCGCGCCAGGCGGTGCAGGGAGAAATCCAGCCGTTCACGGCGGTTGTCGCCAATGTGACCGATAAGGTTCTGGAAAATCTGACGATCCGTCTGCACGAGCCATTCGGCTACGGGTTGGTGGCCGTCGGGCCCTTGGAACGAAAGATCGGGCGGCTGTCGCCCGGCGAAACGGTTGCGTTGACCTGGCGGATTCGGGCGCAACGGGATTCGACGGTGAATCTGGGCCAGCCCTGGGAACTTCGGCTGACCGTAAACAAGACGCCGGCGCCGGCTGTTGCCCGCGTGGATGTCGCCGACCCGGCCCCCGGCAAGATTTTTTACGTCATGACCGAAGATCTGGAACCCATGGATGCGGCCGGCTATCCGACCGCCTGGGGCAACCAGAATGGCTGGCTGGATCCGGAGGAGTACCGGGTGCAGCTCATCCACAAGGCGGAAGCGCTGAACCGGATCGCCGAAAAACATGGGGCGTTCTGGACCCATTACCTGGCAATGCCGGCGCTGGCCGCCGGTGAATGGGCCGCCGCCCAGTCGCCGAAAGCCGACTGGCGGACCACGCTGGAGCAGGTTCGGCAATCTGTGCGCGAACAGTCGAAACGCGGTCATGAATACGCGTTGCATCTGCATTCCGACTATGATCCGGAAGTTCCCGGCAATCTGCTGTCCTACCATGCGCCGACCGATGGCCTNNTCATCTGCGCCATGGCTGGTCCCACTCGTTCCCGGACGAGGGGAATGTCCACCAGCGGGGTAGCCGGACCGGCATTTTGTTTCATCACCTGCGGGAAATCAGCAAACTGACGGCCGGGTATCCGGGCGGTGAGATCCTGACGGCCCGGACCGGTTCGTTTGACTTCGGCAACGGGCCGGAATCGGAAGCCATGAGCATGCGGGCTTATCGCCTCGTCGGGCTCTGGGGCAACAGCGACGCCGACGGCAATGCCGGCGGCATCACTGCCGGCGACTATCGCCGGGCGCTCTATCTGACGCCGCCGGATGACATCAATGCGCCGGCTGCCGATCTGAAAAAACNNACGACGTGGATAGCACTGCCAGCCTGAATGAGAAAGCCCGGCAGGGGGTTCAGGAATTTTCCGGGGGCAGCCGGGTCCGGGCTGGCGTTCACGCCATTGTCGGCTTTTCCCACGCGATGTTCATCATGGGACTGCCGGACTGGCGGAGCACAGCCGGCCGGCATTATCAGGCCCTGGACGAGCATCTGGCGTACCTGAAACGGGAATATGTAGACAAGGGGCTGTTGCATTTCGGCACGGCGACCACGCTGGTGCGGGAATATCTCGATTACTACTGGCCGGAGCCGCTGGTGCTGACCGGTCCGTTGCTGCGGGAGAGTAAACTGGGCCTGGAATTTGCCCTGGACTTTTTGGGCCGGAACATCCCGGTCGACCCGGAACACCGGCATCATTTGACGCTGAAGATTCCCGTGCGGTTCTGGGGAAGCGGCTTGCACGCCACCCTGCTGAAAAACGGCCAGCCCGACCAAGTGGTGTTGCTGTCGGGGGATCGCTACGAATTGTCGTTTGTGTGGGATGACCGAAAAGATCAATACGTTCTGGTGATTGGCCAGCGAATCGTCCAGACGCCGACGGCTTCCGGCAAGAACCTGCTGGAACGGCCGCCAGAGCCGTTTCGGCAAGTTTCGCCGTTGCCCCGACAGCCGGTCAATCTGTTGCGCCATGATATGCAGCCACGCTTCCGCTAGGTTGCGGGGAAAAAAGTAGGCAGGGAGGGAATTGTATGCGGTTTTTTCTGGATACGGCCAATGTCGAAGAGATTCGTGAAGTAGCCAGCTGGGGATTGCTGGATGGCGTGACCACCAATCCGTCGCTCATCGCCCGGGAGAAGAAGAACATTCACGCGGTGATCCGGGAAATCTGCGGGATTGTCGACGGGCCGGTCAGCGCGGAAGTGATCGCCACAACCGCGCCGGAGATGATCGCCGAGGGGCGGGAACTGGCCGCATTGGCGGAAAATGTCGTAGTCAAGGTACCGATGACGATCGAGGGGCTGAAAGCGGTCTGCGGACTCTCCGAACTGGACATTCCCACGAACGTCACGCTGGTTTTTTCCGCCAATCAGGCGCTGATGGCGGCCCGGGCCGGTGCCGTCTTCGTCAGTCCCTTCGTCGGCCGGCTGGATGATATCAGTGAAGAGGGAATTCATCTGGTCAAAACGATCACGGACATCTTCGCCACCCACGACATCGGCACGGAGGTCATTGCCGCCAGTATCCGTCACCCGATGCATGTCACGCAGGCAGCGCTGGCCGGCGCCCATATTGCCACCGTTCCTTACAAAGTGATGTTGTCGCTGGTGCAGCATCCGCTCACGGACGCCGGTATCCAGCGTTTCTTGGATGACTGGAAAAAAGCCAATCTGTAAATATCCATCCCGGATTCACAAAAACAAATGAAAACCGGCGGAGGGCTTCGGCGTTGCTGAGGCCCTTGTCGGCGTGGAAAGGATCCCATGCATACTCTGTTGCAAGGAATGGAACGAACCGAAAATGTGGGCAAGGCGCTGGCCCTGCTGCGGCGGCCGGGGGGACCCCCTGTTGCCGTCCAGGGGGTGTCCGGCGCTGTCCGGAGTGCATTGGCGGCTTGCCTGATGACGGACGGCAAAACGCCGGTTCTGTTGGTGACCGCCGGGCGGGAGGCACTGGAGATCTATCGGAATGATCTGGCCCTGCTATGCCCGGACCGGGTGATACTGGAATTGCCGGCCAGCGACCCGGCGAGCGTCAAAGCGATGGCCCGGAGCCTGGAACTGTCGCGGCAGCGGACGGAAGCTCTCTCCCGCTTGTCCGCCGGCGAGCCGGTCACCGTTCTGACCACGGCCGAAGCGGCTGTCCTGCGGGTGCCGCAACCCCGCCTGTTCCAGAAAAACAGCTGCAGTTTTCAGGTCGGCGAGACGGTGGACCGCGAGGAACTGTTGGCCCGACTAGTGGAATTCGGCTACGAGCGGGTCGAACAGGTCGATGCCGTCGGCCATTTCAGCAGCCGGGGCGGCATTATCGACGTTTTTTCCGTGAATCTGTCCATGCCGGTGCGAATTGAATTGTTCGGCGATGAAATCGATTCGATCCGGGAATACCATCCGGTAACCCAACGCTCGCTCAAATCCCTCGAATCGGCAACCTTTCTTCCTTCCATCGATTCCGAGGAGCTGACGGCGGACACAACGATTGTTTCGTATTTACCGCCGACGGCGGTGGCAGTGTTCGATGACGTAGTCCGCCTGGCTGAAACGGTCGAAACTTCGCGGCGGGCCGACCCGGATTCCGCCCAGCGCGGCGTGTCCTGGGAAATGTTTCAGAAAGAAACTGCAGCAACGGTCAAAACCTGTTTCTTTTCGCTGCTGGCATCCGCCGGCACGGCCGAACTGAAGGCGGAGTCCGTGGGGCTGATCACCCGCGGCATACCGCCGTATCACCGCAAGACCGACTTTCTGGTCAATGACATTTTGTCCTGGCAGGACCGGCGGTACCGGATTTTGCTTCTGATGTCCAATGTCCAGGCGGCGGCTGTCCTGCGGGAAAGCCTGGTTGAACAGGGCATCAAGGCCCAGGCGCTCGCCGGCGCCGATGTCATGGGTGATGCGGGCGTATTCGTGACGACCGGCAATATGTCGTCCGGCTTCGAGTTGCCGGATGACCGGCTGGCAGTCATCACCGAACGGGAAATCAAGGGACGCCTCAAACTGCAACGTCGCGGCCGGGCAGGTCAGGCCCGCCGGATCGCCGACTATTCCGAGCTTAAGGCCGGCGACTTTGTCGTGCATGTGGCCCATGGCATCGGCAAGTATATGGGTGTGGAAACCATCGAACTGAACGGGGTGCACCGCGATTATTTCCATATCCGCTATGCGGCGGACGACAAACTTTACGTGCCGACCGACCAAGTGCAACTGCTCCAGAAATACATCGGTTCGGAGGGGGAAGCCCCGAAGCTTTCCCGATTGGGCGGAACGGACTGGGCGAAGGCGAAAGCCCGGGCCAAGGCCGCCGTGGCCGATCTGGCCCGGGAATTGATCGATCTGTACGCCCGGCGCAGCCTGACGCCCGGCTTTGCTTTTCTGCCCGACACGCCCTGGCAGGCGGAATTCGAGGATTCGTTTCCGTTTGAGGAAACGCCGGACCAACTGGCCGCCGTCACCGAAATCAAAGCCGACATGGAAAAGCCAACGGCGATGGACCGCCTGTTGTGCGGCGACGTCGGGTTCGGCAAGACGGAAGTCGCTTTGCGGGCGGCGTTCAAGGCCGTGATGAGCGGCAAGCAGGTAGCGGTGCTGGTGCCGACGACGGTTCTGGCGCAGCAGCATTATCAGACTTTTTCCAGCCGGTTTGCCCCCTTCGGCCTGAATGTGGATGTCGTGAGCCGTTTCCGGACGCCGGCCGAACAGCGCTCGACCCTGCAGAAGACGGCGGACGGCGCGGTGGACGTGCTGGTCGGTACGCACCGCCTGCTGCAGTCCGACGTGGTGTTCAAGGATCTCGGCCTGCTGATTGTCGACGAAGAACAGCGCTTCGGCGNNCGGCGTGGCCCAAAAAGAACGCCTGAAAAAATGGAGCGTGGGGCTGGATGTCCTGACCCTGACGGCCACTCCCATTCCCCGGACCCTGCATATGTCGCTGGCGGGGTTGCGGGATATGAGTACGATCGAAAGCGCCCCGGAAGACCGCCTGCCGGTGCAGACGTATGTGGTGGAGTACCGGCCGGCGCTGATTGCCTCCGCCATCCGGCAGGAGATCGAACGGGGCGGCCAGGTCTATTTCGTCTATAACCGGATCGAAACCATCGAGCGGATGCACCACGATCTCAAANNGCTGGAAGACGTCATGCTGGATTTTTACGAGGGCCACTATAACCTGCTGCTGTGTACCAGCATCATCGAAAACGGCCTGGATGTAGCCAATGCGAACACGATTATCGTCTATGACGCCGACCATTTCGGCCTGTCCCAGCTGTATCAGATGCGCGGTAGGGTGGGGCGTTCCGACCGTCTGGCGCATGCTTACCTCACCTACCGGCCGCAGAAAGTGATCAGCGAAATTGCCGAGAAACGCCTGCGGGCGATTACCGAATTCACGGAACTGGGGGCTGGCTTCAAAATCGCCATGCGCGACCTGGAGATCCGCGGCGCCGGTAATCTGCTGGGAGCCCAACAGCATGGCCACATTGCCGGCGTCGGTTTTGAAATGTATTGCCGGCTGTTGGACGAAGCGGTCCGCGAGCTGCGTGAAGGCGCCCAGATCGAGCAGCCGCCCGACCCGGTGATGGAACTGAAACTGGATGCCTATATTCCGAACGACTATGTCGAGGATGCCATGCACAAGATCGAACTGTATCAGCAGATTGCCGCCATTCGCACCGAGGAGCAGGCGACTGACCTGCTGGACGAGATGATCGACCGGTTTGGCGATCCGCCGCCGGCGCTGAACAACCTGGTCCTGGTCGCCCGCATCAAAAACCTGGTCCGGCGGATGGGGGTCAAATCGGTGATTCAGCGGGGCGATTGGGTGGAAATTTGCTTCACGGACAAGCCCGATGTGAATGTCCAGGGCTTGATGGAACTGCGCGCCCAGTCGCCGAACCGGGTGAAAATCATCGCCGGCCCGACCCAGATGATCACGGTCAAAAAGTCCGCCACCACGCCAGTTTCACTGGGGGCCTGGCTACTCTCGGTCGTCCGTCAGATCGCGCCGGCTTTGCCTTGACGAGTCCGGTTCGCCCGGGTTACTATTAGCTTGCATTTTAAACGTGATGTCCGACGCGAATCTGCCGGACGGGAAAGGACGCTCCGTATTGAGCAAGGAAAAATTTCTTAAAGGGGCTTTGATATTAACGGTTGCTGGCATCATCGTCAAGGTGATCGGCTCGGTCAACCGGATTTTTCTGTCGCGGCTGTTGGGCGGCGAAGGCATCGGCCTGTACCAGATGGCGTATCCGATCTATCTGTTGGCACTGAGCATTTCGTCGGCCGGGATTCCGGTGGCGATCTCCATCCTCGTGGCGGAGAAAGCCGCGCTCCAGGATTACCGGGGCGCGAACCGGGTGTTTCGCATTTCGCTGATCCTGCTCACCATAACCGGGGCAGTTTTTTCCGTAATCCTGTTTTTTGGCGCCGGGTGGCTGATCAAGAACCAGTTCGTTCGTGATCCCCGCGCCTACTATGCCATCGCCGCCCTTTCACCAGCGCTGTTTTTCGTGACGATCCTGTCGAGCTACCGGGGTTATTTCCAGGGCATGCAGATGATGCTGCCGACCGGAGTATCGCAGATTGCCGAGCAGTTTGTCCGGGTGGTCACCATGGTTGGCTTTGCCTACATCCTGTTGCCGCGCGGACTGGAATACGCGGCGGCGGGCGCGAGCTTCGGGGCGGNNCGCGCGGTGGCCGGGCTGCTGGTCCTGTTGTTTTTTTACTGGCGCTACCGGAAAGATCTGCGCGCGAAGATGGAACAACAACCGCTGGTGCAACAGGAATCCGGAACCTCGATCATTACCCGGATCGTCAAACTGGCGCTGCCGGTATCGCTGGCCAATATCATGCTGCCGGTCGTTTCCAACCTTGACCTGCTGATTGTGCCGCCCCGTCTGGAAGTGGCCGGCTATAGTGTGGAGCAGGCCACGGAACTCTTCGGTTACCTGACCGGNNCAATACGCTGGGGGACCGGTCGGCGATCTACGACCGGACTTCGACGGCGCTGCGCATCGCCAATTTCATCACGATTCCCGCCTTTGTCGGCATGTGGCTGTTGGCGACACCCATTTCCACCATGCTGTACGCCACGCCGAACGCCGGGGTCTGTATTGCGATTTCCGCCGTGGGGATTTTCCTGCTCGGCATTCACCAGGTGACGACCGGCATTTTGCAGGGATTAGGCCACACGGCGATCCCGGTGGTGAACATGGTCATCTCCGTCGGCGTCAAAGTGGTGCTGAGCTGGACGCTGACCGCAATGCCGGCCTGGGGAATCGTCGGCGCGGCCTGGGCGACCATTGCCGATTTCGGCGTGGCGGCGCTTTTAAATCTGATCTTCATTTATCGGTTTATCGGCTTTGCCCTGCCGGTCAGGGACACGCTGAAAACCGGGACGGCCGCGGCAGTTATGGGCCTGGTCTGTCTGGGCCTGTACGAATTTCTGATGGCGCAGGGCCTCCGCAATACCCTGTCGACATTGAGCGCCATCGTCGCCGGCGGCGGCATATACGCCGTTCTGCTGCTGTTGGTCGGCAGCATCGGCGAGCGGGAGCTGTCGAGGATTCCGGCTGTCGGCGTTCCGGCGGTGCGGGTCCTGAAAAAATTACATTTATTGAGGCGATAAGTTATGGGTAGTGTTACGATTGTCGGCCTGGGGCCGGGACCTTTCGGCTGCATCAGCCTGGAAACCTGGGACGTTCTGCGCCAGGCCAACCCGCTGCTGCTGCGGACCGCCATTCATCCGACGGTGGCGGAGTTGCGGATGCGGCAGGTGAAATTTGAAAGTTACGACGCGGTTTACGAACAGGGGGAGGATTTCGAGACCATCTATGCGGCGATCGCCGCGGATGTGCTGCGCCGGGCGCAGGCGGGCCAGGATGTGGTGTTTGCCGTGCCGGGCAGCCCGATGGTTGCGGAAAAAACAGTGGGGTTGATCCGGACGGGAGCGGCGGAGCAGCAGGTGCCGCTGCGAATCTTGCCGGGAATGAGTTTTTTTGAGCTATTATGCAACCGTTTGGGAGTCGATCCCCAGATCGGCCTGACCATCGTGGACGCGCAGGAGGTAGCGGCGTTGCCGGCGGATTTGTCGACCGGGCTGGTCGTTACCCAGGTGTTTAATCCGTTTGTTGCCTCCGACCTCAAACTGAGCCTGATGGAACGGCGGGCGGACGAAGCGGCGGTGGTGGTGGCGCGTCATCTGGGCCTGTCGGATGAAACCCTCGATCAGGTGCCCCTTTACGAGCTGGACCGGCGGACCGATTTCGATCATCTGACCAGTGTGTACGTGCCGCCCTGCCTACACTGCCAGGAAACGTTTTCCCTGGACCCGCTGGTGGATGTCATGGCCCGGTTGCGGTCGCCCGGCGGCTGCCCCTGGGACAACGAGCAGACCCATGCCACCTTGCGGCGCTATATCATCGAGGAAGTTTATGAAGTACTCGAGGCGGTCGACGAACAGGATCCGGCGCATTTGTGCGAAGAACTCGGCGACCTCTTGCTGCAGATTGTGTTCCATGCCCGGATGGCTGAAGAAAAAGGCGAATTCAGCATGCAGGACGTCGTGGACACGGTGACGGAGAAACTGATTCGGCGTCATCCCCATGTGTTCGGCGATATTTCAGTGCGCGACGCGGCTGAGGTCATCGTGAACTGGGATGCGATCAAGCGCCGGGAAAAGTCCGTCAAACCCCGGTCGGCCCTGGACGGAATTCCCAAGGGGCTGCCGGCTTTGCTGCGGGCCAACAAACTCCAGCAGAAAGCGGCGAAGGTTGGCTTTGACTGGGACGGTATCGCGCCGGTCTGGGACAAGGTGGCCGAAGAGCTGGCGGAGCTGCGCGAAGCGACGCAGTCCGGCGATCCCGGACGGATCGGCGATGAGCTCGGCGACGTGGTGTTCGCCGTCGTCAACTTAGGCCGGTTCCTGGGTGTTGAGGCGGAAGTGGCGCTGAACGGGACCAACAATAAATTTTTACGACGGTTCCAGCAGGTGGAAGCAGCAGTCAAGTCGAAAGGACTACATTGGCGGGAGCTGGATCTGACCGCCTTGGACGAACTGTGGGAGGAGGCCAAGGCCACGGAGCGAAAGTGAAAGGAGACGTGTTTATGCGGCAAATTTCCTTGATCAAAGCATTACACCGGATAGGTCTGTTGGCATTGGTGTTGTTGCTGTCGTCACCGCTGGCGCTGGCGGCTTCGGGCGCCGAAACCGGAGGATTTACGCCGAATCCGGGACTCAGGATTTTTGCGACCGGAATTTTGGGCAGTGACGGGACGCGGTTTGAAAAAACGCTGGTTACCGCCAATCTGGATGACGAAGAGTATGTGACCGTGGCCGAAGTGGAACTGGCCTACGCGGAATATGGCAAGCCCATGCAACCGGTTCCCCGGGACCGGGCGGTTTGGCGCTACGCCGGAGAAGATGGCGGCATTGTTCAGATTCCGCTGGTGACGAATCGCGGGCAGAAAAAGTTCTTCTGGCTGCCTTTGCAGGCCGAGACCGGCGCGAAATGGAAGGCGTCCTGGGGCAATCGGCGTGAAATCATGGCCACCGGTCTGACGGTGGAAACGCCGGCCGGTGTATTTCCGGATTGCATCATGGTGGAATATGACGTGTATGCCGGCGGGACCGGCATCGAGCGTCATTATATCGCGCCGGGCATCGGCTTGGTGAAAGTGGTCTCGCTGAAGGGGCCGAAGGCAACCAAGGGAGTAACTTGGTACGAAGTGCAGCAGATTGAGAAGATCCCCCTGGCAGAAGCCCGTCAGCTCGTTTCGCAGATGCTGGAATAGTTGCCTGACGTCTGCGGCAGGAATTAGGGCGGTTTCCGCCAAACATATCGCGCAGGACTGATCAAGGCCCGGCGAAAACCCACCAACGGGTTCGCCGGGCCTTGCCGCGTTGTTCGGAGATGCCGTTTTTAATAAAAGAAAAATCTTCACAGAATTTTGGCAAAGCCTATTGACAGATGACGGAAAATTCGGCTAAGATGTGGGTGTAAAATGTTGTATACATCATTTTACACCCACATCTTTCATTCATTCCGATTCGGGCCGGATACCAGGTGGTCGGTTCAGCACGGACAGCGACTGCGATGCCGGCCCGCAATCGGCGGATACGCGGGACTGACGATTAGGGGAGGCGGAATATGAAACCGATACTGGGGATTACGATGGGGGATGCGACGGGTTGCGGACCGGAGATTATCGCCAAGGCGCTGCAGGACCGGGAAATCTACGAGGGTTCCCGCCCGGTCGTAATCGGCGACAAGAAGATCATGGAACGGGCCGTACATATCATTGGCGCTGATTTGCGCTGCCGGATCGTAACGGAACCGGAACAGGGCGGTAATGATTTTGGCTGTATCGACATTGTCGATTTGAACAACCTGCCGGTGGATCTTCCTTTTGCCACGGTGGACGGCCGGGCAGGCAAAGCGGCCTATGAATACGTGGAAAAGGCCGTTGGTTACGCGTTGCAGCAACGGATTCACGCGGTGGTGACTGCGCCGCTGCACAAAGAAGCCTTGAATCTGGGCGGCTATCACTTCCCGGGGCATACCGAAATTCTGGCGCATCTCGCGGGTACGAAAGACTACGCGATGATGCTGACCGGCGGTCCGCTCCGGGTTATTCATGTCTCCACGCATGTGGCGCTGCGTAAGGCTTGCGACCTGGTGAAACGGGAGCGGGTTCTGCGGGTGATCGAGCTGGCGAACGACGCGGTTCGCATGCTGGGAGTCGAAAAACCCCGGATTGCGGTAGCCGGACTGAATCCCCACTCCGGGGAAGGCGGCCTGTTCGGCACAGAAGACGCCGAAGAAATTCTGCCGGCCGTGGAAACCGCCAGGAGCAAAGGACTTGACGTGTCCGGCCCGATCGCACCGGACACGGTGTTCTACCGGGCAGCCATCAAAAATCATTTTGACATTGTGGTTGTCATGTATCATGATCAGGGCCACATTCCACTCAAAGTTCTGGGCTTTGAAACCGGCGTCAACATCACGGTGGGGCTGCCCTATATCCGGACCTCGGTGGACCACGGAACGGCTTTCGGCAAAGCCGGCAAAGGAACCGCCGACAGCCGGAGCATGACGGAATCATTGGTGCTGGGCGCCCAAATGGCCCGGATCAAATTCGCGGACGCATAGACCCCGCAACGAACTGGTGCAGAGATACTGAAGGAAGTTGGGCAAAGAAGAGAGGTTGGCGGCATGCGTAAGTTGGAGAGCATTTTTTCAGGATTGATCGCCGTATTGTGTCTGGGTTACTTGTTTTTCGTCTGGCAGATGGATGATTTCGGCTCCGTGACCGAGCCCGGCGCAGCTTTTTTTCCGGCTGTATTGGGGGGCCTGGGTTTGTTCGTGTCGCTGAAAGTGCTTTATTCCGCATTGCGGACGACCGAACCGAAAAATAGCGAGCAAATGCCCCAAGATGGCCTGAAGCGCTTCGGCGCCTATATCGTGACCAGCCTGCTGTTTATCCCGGTATTTGAAACCTTGGGAGCCTATATCGCTATTTTCGTGTTGGTGCTGGTTTTGTGCCGAATCCTGGGCGCCAGGGGATGGCTGCAACCGTTCGTGTTGGCGGCGGCCAGCGCGCTGATCGCCTATGGCTTGTTTTATGTTGCGCTGGAAGTGCCGCTGCCGCGCGGCGTCTTCTTCTAGTATTGACGGGGAGAGGTGCTGGGCATGGAAGTATTCAACAATTTGCTGCAAGGGTTTGTTTTGGCTCTGTCATTCAATAATTTGCTGGCCTGTTTCCTCGGCGTACTGATCGGTACGATCGTAGGGGTATTGCCGGGTATCGGGCCGGTGGGCGCGATGGCGCTTTTGTTGCCGTTCAGCTTCGGTCTGGATGCCGGAACCAGTCTGATTTTGCTGGCGGGTATCTACTACGGAGCCATGTATGGCGGCTCTACGACCTCGATCCTGATTAATGTTCCGGGCGAAGCGGCTTCGGTGGTAACCTGCCTCGACGGCTACCAGATGGCCCGCAAGGGAAGGGCGGGCGCCGCCTTGGCGGTAGCTGGCATTGGCTCCTGGGTGGCCGGCACGGTCGGCGTGGTGCTGTTGATGTTGTTCNNCGTTCGGCCCGCCCGAGTATTTCGCCATCAGCCTGGTCGGCATGCTGCTGCTGAGCAATCTGTCGGGCGATTCATTCATCAAGGCATTTTTGGTGTTTACTCTCGGCATGATGATCAGCACCATCGGCATTGATGTGCTGACCGGTTTCAACCGCTTGTCGTTCGACGTGCTGGAACTGACCCGGGGCATCGAGTTTCTGCCCTGTGCCATGGGTTTGTTCGGGATGGCCGAGGTATTTGCCATCGCGGTGGAACCGTATGACGTCGGGGAAATGATCAAGGTAAAATTCCGCGAACTGTATCCGAATCGCGAGGAACTGAAGAAATCGGTATGGCCGGTCATCCGCGGATCGTTCGTTGGTTTTCCCATTGGCCTGATTCCAGGGCCGGCGGCGATTTTATCGTCCTTGGTGTCGTACCGGCTCGAAAAAGGCATTTCCAAACATCCGGAGGAATTCGGCAAAGGGGCAATCGAAGGGGTCGCCGGCCCGGAGTCGGCGAACAATGCAGCGGCCGCCGGCGCCATGGTGCCGCTTTTGGCCCTGGGGATTCCGTTTGCTCCGGCCACGGCGGTGTTGCTCGGCGGTTTGATGCTGCACGGCGTGGCGCCGGGGCCAACCTTCATCACCGGGCACTCGCAGTTGTTTTGGCTGGTGGTGGCCAGTATGTATATCGGCAACTTCATGTTGCTGATCCTGAACCTGCCGCTGGTCGGCCTGTTTGCCTCCCTGACCAAGGTGCCAGCAAAATTTTTGATCCCCGTCGTGACCGCGATCATGTTTATCGGCGCCTACAGCCTCAACAACAGCGCTTTCGATATTTTCATGCTGCTGTTTTTCGGTCTGCTGGGATTCATCTTCAAAACCTTGAACTATTCGGCCACACCGTTGCTGGTGGGACTGGTCCTGGGGCCGGTCTTTGAAAAAAGTCTGCGGCAGGGATTGATCATGGCGGACGGCAATTTCCTCTTCTTTGTCCAACGGCCGATTTCCGGTACGTTGTTGGCGGTTGCCGCGCTGATCCTGGGGTGGACGGTAGTTGCCGAATTACGAAAACAAAAACGGAAGCAAGCGGCGCCAGTCGGCGAATGACCGGCTTGCGACGGTAAGGGGGAAGGCGGGACTTAATGACGGGAGCACTTACCAATTTTTCACGGTTACGCAATTTCTCAATATAACGAATGAGGGGGAAGGGTTATGAAGTCGAAGAAACTGTTCTGTTGGAGTCTGGTAGCCATTTTGGCGCTGTCGCTGGCACTGGCGGGCTGCGGCGGTAAGGATGCCAAGCCGGCCAAGGATGCGAAGCAGGATGGCGCCAAGTATCCGACCAAGGCAATTACCCTGGTTTGCCAGTTCGCCGCGGGCGGTTCAACCGACCTGCTGGCGCGTGCGCTGGCCAACAGCGCTTCGAAAATTCTCGGACAGCCCGTCGTGGTGGAGAACAAAGTCGGCGCCAGCGGTACAATCGGCACGGACTATGTGCTGAAATCCAAACCGGACGGCTACACTCTGCTGACCACATCCACCGGCAACTTCACATCGACGCCGCTGGTGCAGAAAGTGCCCTATGATCCCAATAAGGATGTCCGTCACATCATCAACATCGCCACCCATCAGATCATTCTGGTGGTCAATGCCGATTCGCCGTGGAAAACCGCGGAAGAGTTCATCGCCTATGTGAAACAGAACCCCGGCAAAGTCAAATACGGCCAGAATTCTCCCGGCGGGACCACGCACATGGCCATGGAAAGTTTTCGTAAAGCGGCTGGCCTGGACATGAAGATGGTACCGTTTGGCGGCGGCGCGTCCGAAGTGGTGGCGGCCCTGCTCGGCAAGCACGTCGACGTGGGCGTCATGCATCCGCAGGAAGCCGGCGAGCATGCCGTCAACGGTTCGCTTCGCCCCCTGCTCGTCTTTGCGGAAAAGCGGGTTAAAACTTTCCCGGATGTGCCTACTGCCAAGGAAAAAGGCTTCAATGTAGTCATGGGCGTGACCAAGGGAATCTCCGCCCCGGCCGGCCTGCCGGACGACATCGCGGCGAAGCTGCATGATACCTTTAAAAAAGTAATGGATGATCCCGATTTCAAAGCCGCGGCGAAAAAGACCGGTGACCTGGATTATCTGGAATACATGTCCGGCGCTGACACCACGAAGTTCCTGCAGAACATGTACAAGGAAATGGCTCCGTTGATCAAGGAATTGGGACTGGACAAAAAGAAATAACCGGGCCGTCTGGTATGACGACCGCCGGCCGGATGCCGGCCGGCGGTCGCTGCCCGGGATGGGCCACGGGGGAGGATCAAGTCGTGGGAATCGTTGCGGATATTCTTCGGGAAGTCCCGTTGCCGCGAATGGCCAGAGTGCGCCAAAACTTTCCGGCAGAAGCGGTGGCCGACGTGGCGGCGGCACTGCGCGACGAACTGCGCCGACCGGCCATCAACGGCAGGCTTCGCCCGGGAATGCGCATCGCGGTGGCGGTGGGCAGTCGGGGTGTCGCCCAAATCCCCCGGATTGTCCGAACCGTGGTTGAAGAATTGAAACTAGCCGGCACGGAACCTTTTCTGGTACCGGCCATGGGCAGCCATGGCGGTGCCACGGCGCAGGGACAGCTGGACTTGTTGGCCGGACTGGGCGTGACCGAGGCCAGTGCCGGTTGCCCGATCGTGTCGTCCATGGATGTCGTGGAACTGGGCCGGCTCCCCAGCGGTTTGCCGATACTGATGGACCGCCATGCCCTGCAGGCGGACGGCATCGTCGTCATCAACCGGATCAAGCCGCACACCGCTTTTAGCGGCGAATACGAAAGCGGTCTTGTCAAAATGATCACCATCGGCCTGGGCAAACAGAAGGGCGCCGATTCCTGCCATGCGTTCGGGTTCGGACACATGGCGCGAAATATCGTCGACATGGCCCGGATCAAGCTGCAAAAGGCGCCGTTTCTGTTCGGCGTCGCCACCGTGGAAAATGCGTATGATCAAGTGGCCCGGATTGTGGCGATCCCCGCCGAAGAGATCCTGGCAACGGAACCCAAACTACTGCTGCTCGCCAAACAAAACATGCCCGGCATTCTGCTTTCCGCACTGGATGTTCTGGTAGTGGACCAGATGGGCAAGGAATATTCCGGCGCGGGGATTGATTCCAACATCACCGGCCGCGCGGCTACACCTTATGTCAACGTCACGCCCAAGACCGCCAAAATGGCGGTGCTGGACCTGACTGAAAAAAGCCATGGCAACGCCACCGCTATGGGACTGGCGGATATCATCACCCGCCGTCTGTACGAGAAAATCGATTTTGAGCATACCTACGCCAATGCCCTGACATCGACCGTCACTTTGGGCGGAGTGATCCCGCTGATCATGGAATCCGACCGGCTGGCCATCCAGGCCGCGGTCAAAACCTGCAATGCGCCGGATTTGCAGCGGGTCCGACTGGTTCGGATCCCGAATACCCTGCACGTGCGGGAAATCGAAATTTCGGAATCGCTGCTGGCAGAAGCGAGCCGGCAGCCCCGGATCGATCTGATCGGCGAACCGGCGGAATGGAACTTCGACAGTTCCGGAAACTTGCAAGATATCGGCCGCTGGCGCTAATACCGCGAATCCGGCCGCTCGGATACAACCCGCGACAGGCGGGAAAACACGGAAAGGATTGATAAAGATGGTGAAACCGCAGGGCATCATTACCCCGGTCATTACGCCCATGCACGAAGACGAGAGCCTCAATCTGCAGGAATTGCGGGCCCAGGTCAACCGACAGATCGCCGCCGGTGTGAAAGGGATCTTCTGTCTGGGTACGAACGGCGAGGTCTACGCATTGAGCACGGAAGAAAAATTGACGGTCATGCAGACGGTCGTGGAGGAAGTTGGCGGTCGGGTGCCCGTTTACGCCGGCACCGGTTGCATCCGGACCAGCGAGACCATCGAGTTGTCGCTGGCGGCGAAAAGAATCGGCGTCGATGCCCTGTCTGTCGTTTCGCCTTATTATGTGGCGGTTTCCCAGGATGACTTGTACGCCTGCTTCAGTGAAGTCGCCGAAGCGGTGGATCTGCCGATCGTGCTGTACAATATTCCGGCCCGCACCGGCAACAACATCGACTACAAGACTGTCAAGAAGCTGGCGAAATATGAAAACATCATCGGCATCAAGGACAGCAGCGGCAATTTCGACAACACCCTGCGCTACATTGAAAATACCGATCCCCGGCTGGCGGTGCTGGCCGGCAACGACTCGCTGATTCTCTGGACGCTGCTGGCCGGGGGGACCGGTGCGATCGCCGGCACCGCCAATGTTTTTCCGGAGATTGCGGTAAAAATTTACGACCTTTGGAGCGCCGGCAAGATGGCGGAAGCCAAGGCCGAGCAGTTCCGTCTGCGGCCGTTCCGCGATGTCATGGCGATGGGCAATCCCAATTCCGTCGTCAAACGGGCCATGAATATCCTGGGTTATCCTGTGGGACCGGCACGCCGCCCGGTCAGCCTGAGCAATTCCCAGGCCATTGACGAGGCGCTGAAAAAAGTGCTGGAACTTTATCGATAAGGCGAGGACTGACGATGATGAAAAAAATAGTGCTGACCCACCGTCTGCACGAAGCCGGTATGCAAATCCTCGAGGGCAAGGCCGAGGTGAAAATCACCAATAACGGCAATCCGCAAGAAATTTTGCCCGAAATGCTGGATGCGGACGGACTGATCATCCGGATCGGTTCCATCGACCGGGCCGCCATCATGGCGGCGAAAAATCTCAAGGCGATCGGCCGGCCGGGCGTGGGCGTGGACAATGTCGATCTGGCTGCCGCCACGGAACGGGGCATTCCCGTCGTCATCGCTCCCGGCGCCAATACCCGCTCGGTGGCGGAGCATGCCCTGACGCTGATTCTGGCGTCGGCCAAGGCTGTATTGCCCAGCGACCGGCAGACCCGCGCCGGCAACTTTAATGTGCGCAACAGCTACAAAGCCTTTGAAATCGCCGGAAAAACTCTGGGTCTGATCGGTTACGGCAATATCGGCCGGGAGCTGGCGAAAATGAGTGCGGCCATCGGTTTCAACGTGATGGTCTACGATCCGTTTGTCGCGCCGGCGGCCATCGAACAGGCCGGGTATCAGTACGAGGCGGACATGGACCGCGTGTTGGCGGCGGCGGACGCCGTTTCCCTGCATGTGCCGCTGACGCCGGAAACCCGCTGCCTGATCAATGCCCGTTCGCTGGCGTTGATGAAACCGAACGCGGTATTGGTCAATTGCGCCCGGGGCGAAATTGTTGACGAAGCCGCCTTGTTTGAAGCGCTGGCCAACGGGGGCCTCCACAGCGCCGCCGCCGATGTTTTGTCGACGGAGCCGGTCCGACCGGATCATCCGTTGCTGCAACTGGAGAACTTCATCATCACGCCGCATATGGCCGGCCTGACCCAGGAGGCCGCCGCCGGCGTCTGCACCATGGCGGCGGAAGGTGTACTGGCCGTCGTCAATGGCCGCAAGTGGCCGCATGTGGCGAACAAAGAAGTTTATGACCATCCGGACTGGCGCGACAAATGAGCGGATGGCGTCAATAGGCGACAGACAAAAGGGAGGGAATCGCTATGTCCTGCACGGAAACCTACACACTGCTGAACGTGGGAAAAATCGTGGCCGGAATCGACAGCATCCAGGCCATCCGCGATTTTGCCGCGGAATATAATGTCCAGAGCGCGTTGATCATCACTGATGAAGGGGTCTGGAGAACCGGACTCGTCGATAAACCTTGCGAATTGCTGACGGAAGCCGGCGTCCGGGTCGAAGTCATCCACAACACGCCGCCAGAGCCGGCGACGCACCATGTCGAACAAGTGCTGGCTCTGGCGCGGCAACAGGAATGCCAGGCCGTCATCGGCATCGGCGGCGGCAGCTCCATGGACGTGGCCAAGATTACCGCCGTGCTGCTGGCCAATACTCAATCCCTCACCGAACTGTTGCGCGGGGGAAAAATCGAGAAACGCGGCGTGCCGACACTGATGATTCCGACCACGGCCGGTACCGGCGCCGAAGCCACACAGAACGCCATCTTCCTGGTTCCGGAAGAAGAATCGAAGGTGGGGATCGTCAGTCCGAAACTGGTGCCCGACTGGGCTATCCTCGATCCGGCCCTGACGGTCGGCCTTCCGCCGGCCATCACCGCGTCGACGGGAATGGACGCTTTGTGCCACGCCATCGAATGCTACATCTCGAAAAAAGCGAACCCGCTGAGCGACACCTATGCCCTGCAGGCGATCCGGCTGATTTCCCGCAGCCTGCGGCGGG
>DCTI01000217.1:0-1277 GCA_002329525.1 Negativicutes bacterium UBA1444 | reverse complement strand
CAAAACGGTAAGGACCTGGATGCCCGGCACGACATGCTGCTGGCGGCCCTGTTCGGCGGTATGAGCATTGCCTCGTCCAGCACCACGGCAGTGCATGCTCTCGCCTACCCGCTGGGCGGCAAGTATCATATGCCGCACGGTTTGTCCAACGCGATTCTGTTGCCTTATGTGATGGAATTCAACCGGGACGCCTGCACGGAAAAATTCCGGGACATTGCCGAAGCGATGGGTTTGCCGGTGAGCGGCCTGTCCGCGGCGGACGCCGCCGATCGGCTGATTAAGAGCCTGTTTGCTTTGACCCGCGATCTGCAGATGACGGTGAGTCTGCGGGACCGGGGACTCACGGCGGATGACATCGAAGGGATGGTCGAGGCGGCCAGCAAGGTGACCCGCCTGCTGAACAACAATCCCAAGCCGATGACCAGGGAAGATATCCGGACGGTTTACAATCGATTGCTGTGAGAGTTGGCAGAGGGAGAAACCCTTGTAGTCGCCGAAACATCAGTTGTATAATACCCGTGACAGGAATGTGTCAGGGAAAGCCCAATGATTTCGCGACGAAGGCGGAAGTGAGGTCGGACTTGCATGGAACTGCCTAGGATTGACACAGCCAACCTGCTGGACAAAACGTATACGATTTTGAAAGAGCAGATCGTCCATCGAAAATTCAAACCCAATGAAAAACTGTCCATTCCCGATTTGGCCGATCAGCTCGGCGTCAGCCGGACGCCGATCCGGGATGCCCTGAATCGGCTGGAGATGGACGGCCTGGTAAAAACCGTGGCGAAGGTCGGCACCTTTGTCAACGCCATTGAAATCGAAGATTTGCTGGACATCATCGACACCCGGTTGATGCTGGAACTGTGGGTGGTGGAAAAACTGTCCGCCAAGTCGCCGGCGGAATTGGCCGAACTATTGGCGCCGCTGAAAAAAATGCTGGCAGATGCCGCCCGGATTGTGGAAGAAGTGCCAGTCGAAAACTATCTGAAGGAAAATCATAACCTGCAGTTCCATATTGCTTTCCTGCAACTGGGCGGCAATAAGCGCAATGAGGAAATCTACCGTTCCATGATGAACTATCATCATCTCGCGGTGGAGCAGTCGCTGTTCACCAAGGAAATGGTGACCAGCGCCATCGTCCAGCACCAGTCAGTGGTCACCGCCCTGCTGGCCGGCGATTTTGCGGCGGCGCGCGCTTCCATCCGTGAGCATTTGGACGATTCGCGCGAACGGCTGATCCATCGTCTGAATGAGTGCGGCGGGCAGATCTAGCCGAA
>DCTI01000122.1 GCA_002329525.1 Negativicutes bacterium UBA1444 | reverse complement strand
CGCTACTCTGGCCTTCGGCGCCGAAGCGGTTCAACCCGAACAGCTCTATTCGGCCGCCTCAGCGTTGGACGAACCAGCGGTCACTGCCCAGTTGAAATCCAACTTGACCCAAGGCCTGCCCTATGCCGCCGCTTTAGCGGATGCCCTGATTGCCTGCGGACATACAACCGCCGACATTATCAAATCGCCCAACAATATTCTCGGCATTGAGNNACCGATCCGCCGAATCGGCAGCCACTACCACGAACCGGAACTCACCGGAACCTATTCCAGCGCCACCGCCATCCGCAACGGGTTGCGCCGGGGACTGCCATTGACGGATGCCGTTCTGGCCGCACTGCCTGCCACTTCCTCGCGGATGGCGCTCGACCTTCTCGCTTCGGGTTGGGGGCCGGCCGATCCGGTTCGTCTCGAAGCGGCCATCCTGTCGACGCTCCGTCGTTTAAGCGATCGTCAGCTGCAAGTTTTGCCGGAACTGTCCGAAGGACTGGAAAACCGACTCCGAAACGCGGCGGACCAGGCCGGAACCTTGACAGCGCTACTGACGCAGGTAAAATCAAAACGATACCCGTATTCCCGCCTACAGAGGATTTTAGCCCACTTGCTGTTGGGAACCACGGCGGATCAACTGGCGGATTTCGACCAGACCGGTCCTTTGTACGCCAGGGTGCTGANNGAGTGGCTCTCCGGCATATTGCGCGCCAAAGTGAAATTCCCATCATCACCAAAACAACACAACATCTCAACTCCCGCATCTACCACGGAGGAAATTTCACACCGTTGCAGGCCATGCTGGCCGTTGACGTGGCCGCAACCGACCTGTTCAGCTTATGCCTGCCCGCCGCAGAGAACAGAAAAGGCGGACTCGACTTTTGCCGGTCCGCCTTTCATATAGGCTAATCACGGTCCTGTGATCCTTTATCGGCGAAATTGTTGTTTCAGGTCCTCATGCCCTTTTCGGACTGTGTCCAGCGATTGCGACAAATTCGCCTCCACCAGTTCAAATACTTGATCCGCATAGCTTGCGGCATCCATCGCCAGCTCCTGGGCGCTTTTTTGCGCCTGGTCCAAGATTTCGGCAGCCTTTTCCTCGGCTTCCCGCAAAGTCTGCTCGGATTCTTTCCGGGCGTTCGTCACAATTTCGTTGGCCTGTTCCTGCGCCTGACGGGTTATGAGGTTTTCATCCGTCAGCTTGCTATGGTAGGCTTTTGCCTGCTGAATGATTTCGTCCGATTTCTGCTGGGCCTCTTCCAGAATCCGCTGCCGGTCGCTGACGATCCGACCCGCTTCCACCAGCTGGGACGGCATCGCATCCCGCAATTCATCAATCAAGCGCGCCATATCGTCTTCTTCCACCAACCGCTTGTTCGTGAAGGGCACCCGTCCCGACTCTTGCAGGATATTTTCCATTTCCTCCAAAATCTCTTCCACTTTCATGAATGCCACATCCTTTCTTACGCCCGGTCATTCAGCCGCCGAAAAATTTGCTCTTCCACGTTTTCCGGAACAAGGCCTTTGATGGATCCGCCAAATTTGACCAATTCCTTGGTTGCCGAAGAACTTACAAACGAATATTCGCTGCTCGTCATCATAAAGACCGTTTCGATATTCGGATCCACGTGCTTGATCAGCAAAGCGCGCTGGAATTCGTATTCAAAATCGGTCAGTGCCCGCAACCCGCGAACAATAATGTTCGTATTGCGGCTGCGCACATACTCGTTGAGCAGGCCGGAAAAACAATCCACTTGTATATTCGGGATATGAGCCGTAGCTTCCTTCAACAGATGAACCCTTTCTTCCATGGAAAATGCCGGGCGCTTGCCAGGATTATGAAAAACCGCTACGATTACTTCATCAAACATTTTTGCGGCCCGCTCAAATATGTCGAGATGACCGAGTGTCACCGGATCAAAGCTCCCGGGGCACACTGCAATTCTCACTATGAATTCCCTCCCGTATCGTGAAAAAGCTCACAACTGTTTCTCCATATGATTCGCTGCGATACGCTACAATCCTTTTTAATTCTGCCGGAAGTTTTTCATGGCGGGAATGTTCCATTACCAATATTCCCCCGTCCCGCAAAATCCGGCTTTCATCGAGAAATTGCAGGACCTTTGGCATTAATCCCAAATTGTAGGGTGGATCACAAAAAATCAGGTCAAAAGATTTGCCATTGTTCTGAAAGCGGCGCAACGCCTGCATCACATCCTCACGGCAAATCACCGCGTTTCCGGCCAAATTGGTCAGAATGGCATTTTCCATCATTACCTTAATGCTCTGCGCCTGCTTGTCAATAAAAACCGCCGTGGCGGCGCCGCGGCTCAATGCTTCGAGTCCCAGATTTCCCGTGCCGGCGAATAGATCCAATACTTCGGCATCGATTAAATCATTCGCCAATATGCCGAATACCGACTCCTTGACCCGGTCTGTCGTCGGCCTGGTATTCATCCCCTTTGGTGCTTTTAATCTCATTCCCTTGGCAGTACCGGCAATAATTCTCATGTCAACCCTATCACCAACTTCATTGGCTCCTCAAATCCATTAGTACTATAATACCTGAAAAATAGCCGTCTGAAAACAGTCTGCGCTGGGAGGATGCATGTTTCGTCGTTTTTTTGTGTATTGGTGCCTCATGATATTGATCGGGTGCGGCGCCCTCGCCATATTGATCCAAATCAACGCCGCTAAATTAGCCGTCCCGGTAACGCTCCACGAGCCGCCGGTCAGGGGCGTTTTATTGCTGGTGCCGCTGGACAGCCGCCCCCCGTGCACTGATTATGTGGTAAAAATTGCCCGCATGGCCGGATTTCAGGTTCTCATCCCGCCGCGGGAATTTCTCGACGACTATCGTCGACCGGCAAATAAAGTGGCCATTGCCCAGTGGTTGCAACAAAATGCTGCGCAGGCGGATGCAGCGATCCTATCCGTCGACATGCTGGTTCACGGCGGGNNCCGGCAGCAACCGGGATCGGGTTGACACGCTTGCCTTGTTGGAGATGCTGCATCAAAAGTGGCCGCGGCTGAAACTTTACGTTTTCAGCATCTTACCACGTTTGCTGATTTCCGACGATCCGGAAACGGAAAAATACAAAACAGCCATGGCGGAATGGTCAATTCTGCAGGATACGACAACAACGTTTGAAAATCCCCGAGATATTGAAAAGCTTCGAACTTTGGAGGCGTCGATTCCGGGCGGGTTGATTGCCCGCTACCGCCAACTGTATGCGGATAATCGGCAGCTGAATCAACAGCTTATCGCTCTGGTCAAAAGCAAGACGCTGGCCGGCCTGTTGATTGGTCAGGATGACAGCGCACCGTTCGGCGTGGCCAATATGGAAAAACAACGTCTGGATGATATTCTCACGGCAAATCCTTCGCTCCGGGACCAGATTTTCATTACCCGCGCCACCGATGAGGCCGCGTTGACGTTATTGAATCCCGCCACGCAAAAAATCCCGGCGGAAATAAGCAGGGTTTTCATCCATTATACCGAAAGCCAAGCCGCGAACACGATTTTGCCCTACATGCCGCGGCCATTGGCTCAGATTGTCGAAGAAAAGCTATGGATCGCCAACGCGGCCATCACCCAAACGGTCGACGACGCAGACTTTATTCTCGTGATTCATGCCGGTAGCAGCCGCAGTGACCAACGGCACCTCGACACCGAAGCGCAGGCGGTCCAATCGTGGTTAAAAGCCGGCCGTCAGGTGGCTTTGGTGGACTTGGCGCTTGACTGGACGATTGACCAGACTCTGTGGCCGCATCTCCGACGGCTGGGAATATCCGGGCCGCAACTGCTCGCCTATGCCGGCTGGAATACTGCCAGCAATTCTTTGGGGACCGCCATTACCCAAGCAGTTCTGGCCTTGCGCGGCCGCGTCGCAACGAATGAGTCGGCGCTGCTATTTCGTGACGTCACCCGGGTTGAATTCTTGGCCGAAAGAATTTTGGATGATTGGTATTATCAAAAATATTACCGCCACCATCTGAATGATCGACTCTTACAGGAGAAGATCAATCCATACGAACTGAAGCAGGCAAGAAGCCGTGTGGAAAACACGATCCGCCAACAGCTCTATTCCGCGTATTCGCAATACATCCGCAATGATTGGCGGAATACGGAAATCGGCGATCACTTGCAACCACCCCACAGTTATGTGGCAACTGACTGGCAAGTTCGGTCGGGCTTGCCCTGGGAGCGGACCTTTGAAATCTACGTTGACCTGCGGATGTCGCCCGCCCGGGTTCTTGCCCGATAAGCTTGCTTTCCCAGAAAAAAGCCGGGCAATCGCCCGGCCCGCAGCTACCCTTTGATGATGCGTCGTGCTCCAATATATCGGTCCCGGTGATACGGGTTGTACATCGAGGTGATGACAACCTGGCCAGCGCCCGAGCTGGCATGGATGAATTGCTCGTTCCCCAGATATATTCCTACATGCGACGGTCCGGGTTCATAGGTACTGAAAAAAACCAGATCCCCGGGCTGCAATGCGTTCCTGGCCACGGGAAGACCGACTTCAAACTGACCGTCAGCCATGCGCGGCAGGCCATAACCCATCTGATCAAACAGATAGGAAATAAAGCCGGAACAATCAAATCCATTGGGCGAGCGCCCCGCCCAGACATAGGGTACACCTATGTACTGTCGGGCCAAATTGATCAAAATCTGGGCCCTGCGGCCATCTACACGACCCCGGCTGATCGAACTGGCGCCCCGGAAATTTTTCAGCGCCTCCCAGGTGCTCAGACCGACAACTCCGTCGGAATCCAGCCCGGCGTCCATCTGAAACTGGATAACGGCGCTCAGCGTGTTGGCGCCAAAACGTCCATCAACGGGGTCCTTGTAATAACCATATTCTTTTAATTTGTTCTGCAACTTGGAGACTTCGTCCCCATACATTCCCCGTTTCACAGGCATGTCCGGGCTCGCCGGCTCAGCGGCAGCCGGAACAGCCGAAAATATCAGAATCCCCAGCAGCAGAACCATCATCCATACAATCTTTTGTTTTTGTTCGATCGCTTGCTTCATGACTCACCTCGATTCAGATTTTTACCTTACCTAACATTCTCCGCATTTAAGAAAAATCCTGCCTGGATTTTATTTTTTTTGCCCGGCCCCGCACGATACGGATGCTGTTTTTCTGTTGACAAGCCTCCGGATGTTGTGTATAATTTACAACTGTGAACTCCGGGGCGTAGCGCAGTTTGGTAGCGCGNNGCGCCTGGTTCGGGACCAGGAGGCCGCAGGTTCAAGTCCTGTCGCCCCGACCATCTATATGAAAGAAAGGAACTCGCTCGCGAGTTCCTTTCTTTATTTGTGTTATGTGGAAGCTTTTCACGCCACCAGACTTCGATCAATCCACCACCGTCAGGATCTCTGTTAGCGGTTTCCGCGCCGGCGATCCGCCGCCGCCCGCCGGGATTCCCAACGGGGTCAGCGCCGCCATGACATATCCCTCTTTTTGAAATCCGACCATTTGGGCGATTTCCCGGCCCGCATAATTGGGACCTGTCATCCAGCAAGTTCCATAACCCAGGGCGGCCGCAGCCAGATGCAAGTTTTGCAGAGCGGCTGCTACATTCTGAATCCCCGGTTTGGCCTGGCGCAGACTCTCGATTTCCGACTGGGTCAAGCCGGACCCGGGAACCATATCGTCCGCCGGGACCGGATAAGGTCCGGCAAAGACCAGAACGACAGCTGGCGCATTCCGAAAGACGGTATGATAAGCAACCGACTTCTTAAAATCATTTTTCTTTTGCTCATCTGCAATGAATGGCAACAAAATTTCGTGTTTTTTTTCAACCAGGGTTGCCATGTCCGCAATCATCTGGCGGTTTCGCACCACCACGAAGTGCCAGTTTTGCGCATTTTTCCCCGACGGAGCATGTATGGCGGCGTCAATCAACATATTGACAATTTCATCGGGTACCGGCGTCTCCAAAAATTTGCGAACACTCCGGCGTCGATAAATAAACTCCAGCTCTTTCCGTTTTTCCATCAGCCTTCACTCCTCCACGGCTTCTTCCACCAAACGATTCCAAATTTCATCGAGCACTTCCGGGTCCCAACCAAACCCCTGCCCACTGACAGCCTTACAGACATACTCGCCGAACTCCGGTAATTTTACCCACCAGTTGCGCCCGCCCAGTCGAATGGCCTCCCCCAGTCGCACAATCTGATTTTGCGTCAACAAACTACGTAGAAAAGAAACCGCGCCGGCAACTTCTCCAGGATCCAGTTTTTTTACGTTCACGAGGATTCGGGCCCGGTCAGGGCCAAAATGAAGCAGGCAGGACATACAGATGTATTCGCCTTGCAGATTATAACGGGTGGTGGCGGTTAATTCATCGCCGCAAAGCAGGCAGGATGGCCGCTGAGAGATTCCCACGACCTGCCGGCCGTTGCTCTTCTGCTGAAAATGATCTGACATAACCTTCGATCTTCCTTATCCAAGCGCTAATAAAAAGAACAGCGAGATCCCGGTCAGGACCTCGCTGAAGGATCCGTTTACTCTTCGTCTTCCTGTTTTTCCTTCTTGTAGGCTTCAATGATCGCCTCAGCCTGACGTTGCGGCACTTCCGCGTAATGATCGAAGGCCATGGTAAAGTTGCCGCGGCCTTGAGTTATCGATCGCAAGTCGATCGCATAGCGGAACATTTCCGACATGGGCGCCATGGCCCGAACAATCCCCAGGCCGCCGCCGATTGGTTCCATGCCCAAAATCCGGCCGCGTTTGCCGTTAAGATCGCCGATAATGTCCCCCATGTAGGATTCCGGAACCGTTACTTCCACACTATAGATCGGCTCAAGCAAAATTGGCTTCGCCTGCACGACGCCTTTGCGGATCGCCAGGGCGCTGGCCACTTTAAAGGACATTTCCGAAGAGTCCACGTCATGGTAGGAGCCGTCGGTCAAAGTGACTTTGATATCAACCACCGGGTAGCCGGCAATAACGCCTTTGGCAAACGCCTCCCGAACCCCTTTTTCGACGGCGGGAATGAACGACTTCGGTACGGACCCGCCAAAGGTGGCGTCCACAAATTCAAACGGAGAACCTTGGGGCAACGGGTCCAGTTGCAGCCAAACATGCCCATACTGGCCATGGCCGCCGGTTTGTTTTTTGTGTTTGCCTTCGACCTTCACACCAGTTCGAATCGTTTCCCGATACGCAATCTTCGGATCGCTTAATTTTACATCCACGCCGAATTTTCGCTTCAGGCGCTCGGCCATGATCGCCAGGTGGAGATCTCCCAGTCCACTGACCAGCNNCGGGTGCTTCTTGAATTTCAGGGTTGGGTCTTCGTCAGAAAGGCGGGTCAGTGCCGAGCCAATCTTATCTTCGTCCCCTTTGTTTTTGGGTTCAATGCACAGGGTAAACATCTGGCCGGGATAATCGATCGGCGGGAATACGACCGGTTTGTCCTTGTCGCAGAGAGTGTCGCCGGTACCGGTTTCCGCCATTTTT
>DCTI01000186.1 GCA_002329525.1 Negativicutes bacterium UBA1444 | reverse complement strand
TCTTCTTTGTTCTCGTAGAACTGTTCACGGTTTTTTACAGCGGACTCCCCGAGCACGAAGCACCTTTTTTCTATTTGTTTGCCGGCCTGCACGGCCATAACAACCTGGTGGCCTGGATGTGGGCCTCGACCATTTTGGCGTTTGGGGCGCTAATTCCACTGATTGTCCCACCCCTTCGCCGGANNCCTGCGTCGCTGTTTTTGTTGCGTTCTGGATCGAGAAAGGGCTGGGACTCGTCATTCCCGGTTTCATTCCGTCGCCATTGGAAACCATCACGGAATATTCCCCGACCGGCACGGAAATCGCCATTACTCTGGGCGTGTGGTCGGCGGGTTTGTTGATCTTAACGTTGTTATACCAAATTTTTATCGCGGTCCGCAGCGATCTCCACGTCGCCGGCGACACGCTTGACATGAAACGGTAAAAGAGTGCCATGAATGTAAAAAAACGAATTCTTGTCATCGGAGCTTCCGCCTGCGGCGCCAAAGCCGCCGCGCGCATCAAACGGCTCCGCTCTGACTACGAGGTCACCATTCTGGAACAGAGCCGGTATATTTCCTATGCCGCCTGCGGCATGCCGTACTATCTGGAAGGAAAAGTCCGCGCAATGGATGATCTGATGAAAACTACATACGGCAGAATTCGTGATGAACGATATTTCAAGGAACTGAAAGATATCACTGTTCGGACAAATATTCGTGCCCTGGAGATTGACAGGAAGACCCGAAGAGTGAAGGCAACAAATACGGCCGGCGAACTCCTCTCGTTCGCATACGATAACCTGGTTCTGGCCATGGGCGCGTCGCCAAAGAAACCGCCGCTTGCCGGATTGGATTTAAAAAATATTTATTATCTGACCCGGATGGAAGACACGGCAGCAATCAGTCAGAAAATCCAGTATCATAAGGGTGGTTCTGCCGTAATCATCGGCGGAGGCTTTATCGGTGTCGAGGCCGCTGAAGCTCTGCGGGCCAGAAAATGGGATGTGACCCTGCTGGAACGTGAAGCACAGCTCTTTCCGAATATCCTCGACTTTGACATCTCGGCAATAATCCGGGAACACTTTTATGAAAACGGAGTTGAGTGCGAATTCAACGTTGATATCATTTCCCTGAAGGGAGAGAAGGGAAGCGTTCATAAGGTTGTTACCAAAACGAAGGAGTATCCTGCCGATCTCGTCATTATTGCCGCCGGTCTTACACCAAACACGGAAATAGCCCGCGCCGCCGGTCTCGAACTGGGAGAAACCCGCGCGCTCAAAGTCAATGCCCGCATGCAGACGAGTGATCCCCGCATTTATGCCGGCGGAGATCTGGTGGAAAACCGGCATTTGGTCACAGGAAAACCTTGCTACATTCCACTGGGTTCCACCGCTAACAAACAAGGACGGGTCATTGCCAACAATATATGCGGCATACCCGTGGAATTTCCGGGCATACAGGGCACTTTTGTGTGCAAGGCGTTTGACTACAATGTGGGCGCGACCGGTATTACGGAAACACAGGCAAAACAACTGGGGTTTGATGCTTTCGCGCTTTCCGTTTGCGGGTTCGACAAGGCCCATTTTTACCCTGACAGCCAAATCATGGGGTTGAAACTGATATTGGAAAAAAATTCGCAAAAAATTTTAGGGATGCAGGCGGTGGGAAAAGGTGATGTCGCCCGCCGCATCGACGTGGCCGCCGCCGCCATTCGACTCAACGCGACGATTCAGGATATCACGGACCTCGATATGGCCTATGCTCCTCCTTTCTCGCAGGCACTGGATGTTTTTGTTACGGCGCTCAATGTTGCGGAAAACGTGAACCGCGGCATTCTGAAACCGATGACGGCGATGGAAGCAAGAAAACTTTTGGAAGCTGACGGAAATGTTTTGATGGTGGACGTCAGATCGGATCTGGAATTCAAACGCGCGCATATCGACCATCCCCAAGTCATCAATATCCCCCTTGACTGNNGGCGAGTTGCCCAAGAACAAGAAAATAATCTGCGCTTGTCTGCTTGGTTTGCGGGGTTTCTCCGCTCAGCGAATTTTGGACGCAGCCGGTTTTCCCGCTGTCTGCACGCTCGAGGGCGGGATATTCCTGTGGCCATGGAAAGAAGATCTGGTTTGAGGTTTTGATTATGAAAATCCTGACTTTAAATTGCGGTAGTTCGTCGCTCAAATACAAGCTCTTTGAAATGGAGACCAATAATGTGCTGGCCAAAGGCCAAGCAGACCGGATCGNNCAGTTTTCCAAAACGAAAGGCGCTTGGCCGATCATCTCGAAGCGGTACGCGCGCTGCTGAGCTTTCTGACGAACAAGGAACAGAACATACTGAAAGACATAAACGAAATAGCGGGCGTCGGCCACCGCGTGGTGCACGGCGGAGAGCATTTTCACCAGTCAGTCGTCGTCAATCAGGCGGTGCGGGAAATTCTGGAAGCAACCAAAAAGCTCGCTCCGTTGCACAATCCGCCGAACCTTATGGGCATCGATGTCTGCACGGAGCTGATGGTCAGCGTGCCGCAGGTGGCCGTCTTCGACACAGCATTTCATCAGACCTTGCCGCCGCGCGCTTTCATTTACGCCATTCCCTACCGCTACTACGCCGACGACCACGTCCGCCGCTACGGATTTCACGGAATATCGCACCGGTATGTCGCTTCCCGGGCGGCCAAAATTCTACGCGGAAAAATCGATAACCCGCGAATCATTACCTGTCATCTCGGCAACGGTTCCAGTCTCTGCGCCGTAGCGCAGGGACAATCACGGGACACATCAATGGGATTTACTCCCCTTTCAGGCGTGGTGATGGGAACGCGCTCGGGAGATATCGATCCGACGGTCGTATCCTTCATCGCGGAAAAAGAACAATACTCTTTGACGGAAGTGATGGACGTTTTAAACAGGCAAAGCGGCGTTTTGGGCATCTCCGGCGTTTCCCCCGATTTTCGCGACCTGGAGAAAGAAGCGGCTCAAGGCCACGAACGGGCACGCCTGGCGCTGGATGTTTTTGCTTACAGCGTGGCCCGGGGCGTTGCCTCACTGATTCCCGCCATCGACGGGCTGGATGCTCTGGCCTTTACCGCGGGTATTGGCGAAAACTCACCAAAGATGCGCCGACGCATATGCTCATTTCTCGCATGGCTGGGCGTTGTGCTGAATGAAGATACAAACAGCGAAAACACCGGAGAAAGAGAAATCTCCGCGCGGGAATCAAAAATTACAGTTTTAGTCGTACCAACGGATGAAGAAAAAATTATTGCTCAAGAAACAATGGAGGTTTTGCAGCAAGACAAGCGCGCAGAAAAAAACCGCTTTTAAACAATTTAGCCATGAAAGAATTTTGGAGGTAATAAATATGAAAAGATTAAAAATGACGCCCAGTGAGGCGATTGTAGAAACATTGTTGGCCGAGAACGTGGATCACATTTGTGGCATTGTGGGATCGGCCTTTATGGATATGCTCGACCTTTTTCCGACGGCAGGCATCAAATTCATTCCTGTCCGCCATGAACAAAGCGCCGCGCATATGGAAGACGCCTACTGCCGCGTGTCCGGACGCTGCGGCGTTGTCGTAGGCCAGAACGGCCCGGGCATCACCAACATGGTAACATCCGTGGCGGCAGCCAACATGGGACACACGCCGCTGGTGATTATTTCCCCGTCGGCGGGAACCCCAACCATCGGGTGGGACGGCTTTCAGGAGTGCGACCAGGTATCTGTTTTCCGCGCCATCACAAAAGCCGTTGTTCGCGTTCCCCATCCGAAACGGGCGGCCGACTGCCTGCGTACCGCATTCCGTATCGCGTACGCCGACCGGGGCGCCGTGCTGTATGATATTCCGCGTGATTATTTTTACGGGGAACTGGAAGATAAAATCCTCAAACCGCCGCAGTATCGTGTGGACGCGCGGGGTTGCGGTTCCATCGAGCAGTTGGATCGGGCCGCCGAACTTCTGTCGAAAGCCAAGAATTCCGTCATCGTTTCCGGTCGGGGCGTGGTGGATGCCGACGCATTGGATATCGTCAAGGCTATCGCCGAGCATCTGACGGCGCCGGTGGCCGTGACCTATCTGCACAACGACGCGTTTTACGGCGACCACCCCCTGTTCGTCGGACCCATCGGCTACATGGGTTCCAAAGCAGCGATGAAAATACTGGCCAAAGCCGACGTCATGCTAGCCATAGGAACAAGGCTTTCCGTCTTTGGCACATTGCCCCAGTACGACATCAATTATTTTCCGGAAAACGCCAAGATTATCCAGGTGGACATCAACCCCAAGCATATCGCCCGGACGCATCCCATTGAGGTCGGCATCATCGGTGACGCG
>DCTI01000274.1:14994-15202 GCA_002329525.1 Negativicutes bacterium UBA1444 | reverse complement strand
ACCCGCGCCCCACATCGCCGGCTCGGATCTGGTTGTCGGCATCGTAAAAATGGCCGAACGCATGATTATCCTGCTGGACTTCGAAAAAATTCTCGCGGATGTCAATCCGGAGATGAACAAAAAAATGACGGCGGTTCCGACCTCCACGCCCGATCTGATGAAGATCCGTCAGCAGAAGACTATCCTGATCGCGGAGGATTCACGAATG
>DCTI01000274.1:0-14982 GCA_002329525.1 Negativicutes bacterium UBA1444 | reverse complement strand
CATCACCGACATCGAAATGCCGCAAATGGATGGTCACCATCTGACCAAGCGCATAAAAAGCCATCCTCGGCTCAAAGAACTGCCGGTCGTCATTTTCTCCTCGCTGATCAATGAGGAAATGCGTTTGAAAGGGGAGGCGCTAGGCGCCTACGCCCAGGTTACCAAGCCGGAAATTGAGCAGCTCATTGGCATCGTGGACCAAAAAATCGCCCACCAATAACAGATCGCCATGATCACGCAAAAACGCCAGGCAACACGCCTGGCGTTTTCCATTGGTGATATTGTGTTCAGCTAATCAGTCTTTGACCACCAGAACGGGAAGTGGCGACAGGCTGACCAGATTCCTGGTCACACTGCCCATCAGCAGGCCTTCCAAAACGCCATGGCCTTTAGTGCCGGCAACAATCATATCCATGTCGTTTTCTTTCGCATACTTGATGAGCGCCGCGGCAATATTGCCGTNNAGGGCCGTGGTGATCGCCACGCCTTTTCGCTGACCGACCGTAGCCATGGCATCCTCCAGAAGCCGGCGGTCCGTTTCCTTGACTTCTTCGATATAAGCAACCAAATCATCACTGGATCCTGCTTCATACAAGGTGGTCATTTCGCCGATGGACATCGCTTCGATCACTTTGGCCACGCACACCTGCGCCTTGCTCGGGAGACTCAAATCAATGGCCCAATCCAACGCTTCCTTGCTCTGGGGCGACCCATCGTACGCCACCAGGATTTTCCGAATCCGTGCCACGTGGATACACCTCCTCTATTTCTGTCGGCGATTCCACTATTATTATACCACATTCCCTGCCGGCAACAGGAAGCATAGTTTTGCGTGCGGAGCGGCGAGCGTCAGCGAAGATACGTTTTTCTTATAGCGAAGCAAGGATTTGCTGGCTCACCGTTGCCGCCAGCTTGTCGACTTCGGCCAGCAACTTGCCGCCGGCTTCTTTGTATTGAACTACGAAGGTTTCATCCTTGATTCCGCCGAGATTGATCAGCACATTCAGCCAGGCGCCTTCGGTCGCAGCCCGCAATGAATAGGCCGCCACCCCGAGATCGCTTGCCGCCGAAGCATTGGTTTTCCCCACTGCCGTTGCCACAACCTGCAGGCATTCCCACGCCGTCTCCATCATGGCAAAGGGCGTTTGGGTCGCGTTCTTCAATGCTTCTTCGATGGCTTCTTGTCGTTTTGCCTTTTCTTCCGGCGTTTGCTTCGGCAATTTGTAGGCGGCGGATACATCATTAAATTCCGCCGTATCCGCATCGATCAATTCCAGAAAGCGTGCCTGCAATTCCCTCCCCTTGTTTTGCAGGGCGACCGCCTGGGCTTCGTGTTCGCGGTATTTTTCCTTTCCCAGCGTCAATGCGGCAACCATAGCCGCCAGGGACGCTCCTGTTGCACCGGCCAGCGCCGCCGCCGAACCGCCGCCGGGCGCCGGCGCATCCGACGCCAACAGTTGCATGAATTCCGCCACTTTATACTCAACAAGTTTCATGTTGTTTCACCCGCTTCCGGCTAATTTAGGATAAGGTTTCTTCAAAGACCTGTGTCCGCTCGAATCCGTCCAGACGCAGATAGTATTCGGCAACATCCAGCAGTGCCTGCAAGGGCGTAAGGCCAATGATCTCGCTGCCGATCACATTTACGCCATAACGGGCCGCTTCGTTCTTGACCGTTTCAAACACCCGAAACAAGGGGGTTCCCTGATAGTTCACCATATTGATGGTGACTTGGGCGACGTCGCGGCCCCGCACATTGACGCTGATCCCCATCGCCCGCACGTACTTGAAACCGCCCTTGGCTTCCCGGATGCAATTGGCGATTTTTTTGGCGATGCTTACGTCGTCGGTGTCCAGGTTGATGTTATAGGCGATCAGGAACTGGCGGGCTCCCACCACCGTGGCGCCGGCGCTCGGATGCATGCGGGCCGGGCCGTAATCGGGTTTGCGTTCCGGTTTCGCGATCTCTTCCTTCAGGCCCTCATACTGGCCCCTGCGAATGTCCGGCAAGGCCCGGCGGGTGGGAATACGCGCCGCCTCCTCGTACAGATAGACCGGAATCTCCAGTTTGTCGGCGATCTCGGCGGCCAGTTCATTGGCCAGCGCGACGCATTCTTCCATGGTGACGTCTTTGACCGGAATGAAGGGAATGACATCGGTAGCGCCGATACGGGGATGCTCGCCGTGATGTTTTTCCATGTCGATGAGTTCGGCGGCTTTTTGGCAGCAATTGAAGGCTGCCTGCTTCACCGCCTGCGGCTCGCCGACAAATGTCACGACCACCCGGTTGTGGCTGGCATCCGGTTTCACATCGAGCAGTTTGACTCCCGCAACCTTGCGGACCTCGTCGGCGATCGCCTCAATGACTTCCGGCCGCCGTCCTTCACTGAAATTCGGTACGCACTCAACTAATTTCGGCATCTCTGCTTCCTCCTACGTTATTTTGCAAAATAATTGATAAACCAGACAATATTGGGAATAGCCACGATATCGACCAGAACCGCGCCGCAAAGGGGAACAATGATGAAGGCCTTGGTGACGACGACGCCATATCTTCGGCAAACAGCATCCATGTTGGCCACGGCGTTCGGCGCCACACCAAGGTTATGACCGATCATCCCCGCACACATGACCGCGGCATCGTAGTTTCCGCCCAACATTTTAAACAGCGGCCAGACACAAAATGCGACGCAAAAGACGGTCTGGACCAACAGCATGACCATCAGCGGCAGCGCCAAATTGGCCAATTCCCATATTTTCAGCGTCATCATTGCCAGAGTCAGGAACAAGCCCAGGCAGACGTCGCCAATGAGGTCGACCGACTTGGGGCTGAGGCGGACCAGTTTTACCGCATCGTTGATATTACGGAATATGATGGCCACAAACATGCCGCCAACATAGTGCGGAAGGTCGAAGCCGGTAACCGCTTTCACTTTTGCGGCGCCAAATCCGCCAATCACCATCATAACGAGGATCATGGTTACCATTTTCACCACATTGGCCGTAGATATGACATCTTCCTGTCGTTCTTTGTCCAAGGATGCCTGAAGAGCGTTGAGTTCCAAGTCCTCTGCGGTTGCAATCGGTGTCTTATGGCGTTCAATCAGCCAACGCGCCGTTGGACCGCCCAGGAAGCCCGAAACAAGGATTCCGTATGTGGCGGCCGTAATTCCAACCGTCGTCGCACCAACAACACCCAGTTTCTCTGCCATCGGGCCAAAAGCGGCTGCGTTGCCCGGTCCGCCTTCCAATGCCACAGCCCCGGCCATTACCCCGAGGACCGGATGAACGCCGACAAGATTGGCAACCACCACGCCGATGCCATTTTGAATAATCGCAATCAACCAACAAGCCACTACCAAGTACAGGACAAAGAGCTTACCACCGCGCATAAGCAGGGAAAGGCTGGCCGCAAGTCCGATCGAAGTAAAAAAGATGAGCTGAAATGGTGTCTGCAACAGATTATCCAGCTGAAATACCAGAATATTCGCAGACCGCAAAAACCAGGCCATCATGGCGAAAACAAATCCGCCGATTACCGGCGCAGGAATACAGTATCTTTCCAAAGCCGGCATGACCCGCCGGGCCCAGTTGCCGAACAGCCAAAGCAATGCGGCAACCGTGGTCGTGGTAAGGAAGTTCATTTTCAATGTGGCAACGCCCTTGATGATTTCGTACTCCACGAAGTATTCCTCCTCTGATTTTTATTATTTTTTGGGGGTTCGCACAAAATGCGCCATCTGGACGGGAATCTCTATGGATAGTTCAACGAAGCCCATATATTGGCCGTTTTGATACCAAGGCGACTGATGGATCAATTTCTTGATTCCGTTCTTCTCGATCGTATAGCTGTTGGGAGTCTGATTTTTCAACATTTCCGCCAACTTGCTTCTGGCCGGCTCCGGATGGCAGTCGAGAACATTTTTCCCGATGACACTCGGTCCCTCTCCCACCAGGACTTTGATCGCCTTGCGATTCATGTACAGAATGATTCCTTGAACGTCACAAACCGTAATAGCCCCTGGATACTCGTCGCTCCACTCAATTGGCAACATCATTCCACCCCTTTCCGCATGAAGGATTCTTATTATTGCTCCAGGTAAAATTACTTTGCAACTTTCATGCCAACTTTTCCTCAACCTGTAATCCCTTGAATTTGTTGCGTTTTTCTTTTGCCTGTGCAATTGTTACCCCCAAAAATTCTGCAAAATTTGCAGACAGTGCAATTTTTGCAATAAAAAAGCAGCCTCGCCGGCTGCCCGAAGAATTCACTCATACTCCTTTAACTTGTACCATAACTTCCGCTCACTGATTTTCAGTACTTCGGCGGTCTTCTGTTTGTTTCCCTGAAAATGGTCTAAAGTGGCCAGGATCACATTCTTCTGGATGGTGTCCATATCCTGGCCGATCCGGACCGGAATCAGATCCCCGGCCGGCGCGGTTTTGTCCGGAAAAGAACCCTGCCGGACTTCCAGCGGGAGATCGTCCAAGCGGACCACATCACCGGATAAAAAGACCATGGTTTTTTCAATAATATTTTCCAGCTCCCGCACATTGCCCTGGTAGGGATGATGGGTCAGCGCCGCCAGCGCTGCTTCATCGATTTTCGGAACCGCGCGCCCCATTTTACGGCTATATTTTGTGAAAAAGAACTGCACAAGCGGCGGAATGTCGTCCGGCCGTTCCCGCAGGGCCGGCAAATGGATGTTCACGACATTAAGCCGAAAGAAAAGATCTTCCCGGAATTTTCCCTCCCGCAGCAATTGACGGGGGTCACGATTCGTGGCGGCAAGGATGCGGACATCCACTTTTTTTCTCTGTTCCGACCCCACCGGCAGGATTTCCTTATCCTGCACCACCCGCAGCAACTTGGCCTGCAGCTTCAGATCCATCTCGCCGATTTCATCCAGAAAAATCGTCCCGCCGTCCGCCAATTCGAACAGTCCCTTGCGGCGCTGGACCGCGCCGCTGAAGGCACCCTTTTCGTGGCCAAAGAGTTCGCTCTCCAGCAGTTCCAGCGGGATGGCGGCGCAGTTGATCGCCTCGAACGCTTCATTTTGCCGGGTTCCGCCGAAATGCAGAGCTTTGGCGACCAGTTCCTTGCCGGTTCCGCTTTCGCCGGTAATCAGGACATTGGCATCCACGTTGCGCAATTTTTCGATTTGGGCCACCACTCGCTGCATAGCGTTGGATTGCCCGATAATGCCGCCGACTTCGTAAACTTCCGTAAGCTTGTTGTTCAGATACTGGACTTTCGATTCCAGATCGAGATAGCCTGTTGCTTTGTCCAGCAACATCCGCAGTTCATCCATATTGATTGGTTTGGTCAGATAATAAAAAGCCCCCGCCTTCATGGCCGCCACCGAGGAGTGGATGCTGCCGAAGGCAGTCATCATGATGACCACCATACGCGGTTTTTCCGTCTTGATTTGCTTCAATACTTCAACCCCGTCGTCAAGTCCCAACTTGAGATCGAGCAGGACGATATCAAATTCCCGGTTGCCGATGGCCCGGAGTCCCTCTGCCGCGCTATGGGCCTCGGCAACACTAAACGAATCCTCCAGCGCGAACGACAAAGACGCGCAAATCGCTGGTTCGTCATCGATAATCAGCAGTCGATACATTCTAGGCGGCCCCTTCCTGATCCCNNAGCCTTACTTCCGTTCCCAAACCGGGGTTGCTGTTCAGGCGAATCTCCACATCGTTACGTCGCGCCAGCTGATAGCTCACAAACAGTCCCAGCCCGGTCCCGTCAGACTTCGTAGTAAAGAAAGGTTCAAACACTTTGGCCTGAACCGGCGGGGCGATGCCGGGGCCATTATCGCACACGGAGAGTGCCAACTGACCATCCGCCCCCCATTCCGACGCCAGTGTCAAGCGCGGCTCCGCCTGATCCTTCAAAGCCTGCACGGCGTTTAACAAGACATTGATCAAAACTTGTTTCATTTGATTCTTGTCCACCGTTACCCACAGGCGTTCGTCCAAGTCCCGTCGAACCTGGATATCCTGACGGGAAAAGGCATCCACAAAATAGACCATCACATCGTCAACCAGCGCCTTCAGCAAGATTTTTTCTTTCTGCACCGCCGGCGGGTTGGAATAGGTCAACAAATCGTTGACCACCCGATTCAGGCGCTCAATTTCCTGCGGCACAAACCGGCTGATTTTCTCCCGGAAATCCGGATTGTCGTATTTGTGGGGCAAAAGTTCCGTGAACGCTTTGATGGAGGTCAGCGGAGTCCGGATCTCATGGGCGATGGAAGCAACCAGCTGCCCCAGGGCTTCCATCTTCTGGCTTTTTACGACTTCGGCCCGCAAATATTTGTCTTCGGTGATATCCCGGAAGTGAATGATGATTTCTTCAGTCTGGTTGTCGGCCCCCAGGCGAAGAATCGCATACTCCAGCCAATTCTGATCAACCAGGACCTCCCCGGCAGCAGTACCGTTGTCCAGCGCTTCCCGAATCCAGCCGCAGTTGGGTATCTCCCGCAAATTCAAAGAAACCGGGTCCGTCGGGACCCCCAAATGTTCACAGGCATACCGATTGGCGAAACGTATGACACCGGCGGCGTCGGAAGTCAAAATTCCGCCGTAACCACTGTTCAACACGCTGGACTGATATTGATTCACATTTTTGATATAGGCGTTCTTGCGGATCAATTCTGCATTGACCCGGCTAATTTCTTCAGTTCGTTTGGCCACTTCCCGTTTCAGAACATAATTGACGCGCAAAAAAATCACAATCAGGATCGCCATTGCGGTCAACCCGCCGGCCAAATACTTGAGATATTTTTTGTAATAATACGCCGGNNCGGCTCGCCGAACCATTTCACATAGATAGAGTCATAGGTCCCGTCCGCCCTGATTTTGCGCAACCCGTCATTGAATTTGGCAAGGAATTCGGAATTGCCGCGACGTACCGCCATTCCATACCGTTCCGGGTTGATAATTCCGCCGACTGTTTTGACCGAATCCATGGCCCCCAGCCGTTGCAAAACATATTGCCCTGCCATCTTGTTGCCGACCACGGCATCCACTTTGCCGTCAACAAGCAGTTTCATGGCTTCTTCCTGGCTAACCGTGGCCGTCATCCTGCTCACTCTGTTTTTTAGTTTTTGGTACGCAATGTCGTCTTTTTGCACCGCAACTTTTTTTTGATCCAAATCTTCCAGTTCCACAATGAGCGAATTGCCGGTAGGGACGAAAATAGCCAGGGAATTGATCAGGTATTCCTCCGAAAAGTCGAAGTGCTGACTGCGTTCCGCATCGTACTTCATCCCCCCCACCGCATCGACCCGTCCGTCCTGCAAAGCCCGCACGGCTTCTTCCCAGGGCAGGGGAACAAACTGCACGTCCAGGTCGGTTTTGGCCATAACCGCCCGGATCAGATCAATATTAAATCCACGATATATTTTCAGTCCATTCCGTTCATCCAGAAATTCATACGGCGGAAAGTTTTCATCGCCGGCAACAGTGATCAGTTTCTTCAGCTCTGGTTCGGCATAACTGGAATGCTCCCCGAACAGCAGTCCGAAAAAAAGCATGGCTAGGACAATCCCGCAGTGACGGCGAAAAAAGCGGCGCATGTCTGTCCCCCTGTTCATTCCTCTTTTTCCGGGGACTGTTTATTACCGTTCCCGTCCTTGCGCTTTTCCTTGCCCCCGCCGGCAGAATAAGCCTTGTGATAAAATTTCAGTTTGGCGATAACCCGGCCGTGCACCGAATCCTTCGGAAAATCGCCGCGTCGGTTCCGTTGCCCGGCCGCCACCCCGGTCAACAGTTCAATCCCCTCGTCCACACTGGCAACGAAATAGATGTGAAAACGGCCTTCGCCCACCGCCGCCGCCACTTCCTCATTCAGGGCCAGGTCCTTCACGTTTTGCCGGGGAATCATGACGCCTTGCCGACCGGTAAGGCCCTTGATCCGGCACACTTCGAAGAACCCTTCGATTTTCTCGGTAACGCCGCCAATCGGCTGGATTTCACCCTTCTGGTTGACGGAACCGGTCACGGCGATATCCTGCCGCAACGGCAATTCCGACAGACTGGACAGAATGGCGTACAGTTCCGTGGAGGAAGCGCTGTCGCCGTCCACCTCGTCATACATTTGCTCGAAAGTCAGGCTGGCGGTAACCGACAAAGGAATCTTCTGCGCATACTGATTGCCCAGATACGCGCTGAGAATCAACACTCCCTTGCTATGGCTGGACCCGCTCATTTTGGTTTCCCGTTCGACATTGACGATGCCGGCCCGGCCGAGATAAGTGTTCGCGGTAATCCGCGAGGGTTTGCCGAAAGCGTATTCGCCCACGCCCATGACCGCCAGCCCGTTCACCTGGCCGATTTTTTCCCCGTCCGTGTCGATCAGGTATTTACCTTCCCGGAACATGTCATGAATCAAGTCTTCATATTTGTTGGCGCGATAACGTTTGCCGGCGATAGCCCGGCGGACATGCTCGGCGTCGGTGATTGCCGCGCCCTCCAGAGTTGCCAGCGTATCGGCTTCGCAAAGGATCTCCACAATCTCGTTGAACCGGGTGGTCAACTTGGTCTGACTGCCGCTCAAACGCGCGGAATGCTCCACGACCCGGGCCACCGCCGCTCGTGTGAACTCCTTGAGATTTTCCTTTTGGATGGTCGTTCGGGTAAAAGCCGCCATTTTGGCGATATTGACCGGCGTATTCTCCATCTGCACATCGAAGTCGGCGTGAATCTTGAACAATTTCCGGAAATCGCCGTCATACTGATACAACAGATGATAGATGTAGGAAGCACCCATCATGACAACCTTGACATCGACCGGAATCGCCTGTGGCTTGACAGAAGACATGGCGATCAGCCCATATTGCTCGCCCAGACTTTCAATGTACATCTTCTTGGTTTTCAACACCCGCTTCATGCCGTCCCAGACTCCGGGGTTNNTCCAGCGCGTTCACGATCAGATAGCCGCCATTGGCCAAGTGAAAAGCGCCCGGCTTGATCATGGTGAAATCCGTGCTGACCACGCCCATGCGGCTGGCATACTCCACCCGTCCGAACAGGTTGTAATAGTTGGGGTTGATCTCGACCACCACCGGCGCCCCGTCGCAGGTGCGGTTGTCCACCAGCAGGTTGACCCCGTAACGCTCGCGCATTGCCTCCTGGGTGGATTTTCGGAACAGCGCCATCGGACCCTCTTCCTCGCCGGAACTTGATTGCTTGAAATCATTGATGTTTTTGACCACGTTCTGCTTCAAAGCTTCCAGATAGCCGCTCACGCCCTGGTTCGCGGCATATTTTTCCTGCAGTTCGTCGATCAGCTGGCCGACGACATACATGCCGACTTTGCCGTCCATTTCCTTCAATTTATCCCGGACTTCCCGCTCCAGGTGCTGAATCTGGCGCACCACCACCATGGCCAGCTCGTGGACGGCATGCATGTGGGCGGCAATTTCTTCTTTTTTTTCTTTATCAAGTTTTTCGAACTCTTCCGGCGAAACCGGATTGCCGTCGAGCAGCGGCATCGCCATAAAGCCGGTCGGTGACCATTGCGGCAGCACCGACAGCGCTTCGGCCTTCTCGCCGAATTCTTGGAGCAACGCTCCCCGTTGGGCCTGAAACTCTTTCATGATGCTGTTTTTCTCGCGTTCATAATCGTCGCTGCTAAACGCTTTGGGCACGTCGTTTTGAAGATTTTCCAGCAATTCCTCCATCTCGCGGCAAAAGACATGACCGGTTCCTGCCGCCAGAGCAATGGCCAGGGGATGGCTGCTGTCTTCGAAATTATTGACATAGCACCAATCCTGGGGAACCTGCTTTTTCAGAGCCCATTTGCGGACGGCCTGCTCCGCGTAGGTGAATTTTCCGGTACCCACCATGCCGGAGATAAAAATATTGTAGCCGGGATTGTTGGTGTTCAGGCCAAACTCAACGGCGCTGACCGCGCGTTCCTGGCCGATCATTTCCGCCAGAGGAGCAACATCGGCGGTTGTCTCGAAGTTCAGGCAAGATTCATCGCAGTGAAAACGCAACTGTTCCACGCCAAGCTCCCGAAATTGCCGGGCCGTACCCAAAGCGCCGTTTTTGTCTGCCATCCGATTTCTCCCCCTTCCCTCATTGTCCCGAACTATGTAAGCCCTGTTCGTCTGCTGTCAAGATTCTCCCTGATCACACACATTCCCTGGCAGGCATCGGCTGTGACTGTTGTCGGCGAATGGTCGGCTGAATGGTCAGCGGTTGTCAAACAAAGTCTTGGCTACCGCCGTCAGGTCCGTGGACAACGACGCCAGGTTCTGGCTGAAGTTGGCCATCTCGCTGATCGCCGTTGTCTGTTCGCCCACATTCCGGTCAATCGTGGCCAGTTGGCCCGACAATGCGTCAATGGAACGTTGGACCTGCTGTAGCGACTGCGTGATCGTTTTCACCGATTCCGCGCTGGAAGACGCCAGTTTACGTACTTCTTCCGCCACCACGCCGAATCCGCGGCCCAATTCGCCGACCCGCGCCGCTTCGATGGCTGCATTCAAACCCAACAGATTGGTTTGTCCGGCTATATTCTGAATGAAGGAAACCACCTCGTCCATCTGGCGCGTCGCCTGCGCAACTTCCTGGCTGAGCCGGGACAGTTCCTTGGTCGTCCGGGCGACTTCCTGCGCACCGGCCGACAGTTCCTCCATGCCGGCGGTCAGTTCTTCCGAGGAGGCCGCCAACTCATTACTGGCATTGATGATCTTTTCCTGTTTATCGATACGGGTGGCCGTGGTCGCGCACCCTACCACCACACTGCCGTCTTTGAAGGGAACCGCATTGGCGGCATAAGCGACTCCGTACGCGGATTTTTCCCTGGGCACGATCATGCTTTCCGATTTCCCGGTTTCCAGGCAACGTCGACTGACCGTTCCCTTGACCGGTTCGCCGATTTTATTGCCAAAGTCCAAAGTGTCGGCCGGACAATAGGCGATATATTTGCCGTCCCGGATCACCGACACGCTGACATCGCCGGCAATGAGATCATTCAGATACGGGACCAGTTCCGCCATCATCTCCAGGTAATCCGCCGCTGCCCGGTTTCGTTGTGGATATTCCGCCATGGCTATTGCCTCCCTGCTATTCAAATTCACACTCAGATTCAAATTTCTTCTTTCTTCGGCCAATTCCCTGCAATAACCTCAAATATATCATGGCATTATTCCGGCATCCGGCAGGAAAAGCTTTCCGGAAGGTGAATCAAAAGAAATAAAGTGAATCGATACGGGAGGGGATCTGGAATGATCGCTCGTCTTCCGCAATGCCTTGGCAAATTGTTCTGTGTTTTGTTTTTAACGAGTCTGCTGCTCATCCCGAATGGTTTCGCAGTTGCCGGAGAGTGGCAGGCTGAGCCGGCAACCGGTTGCAAGGTCTGGAATGCGTCGCCGCAGCTCAAAGATTCCTTCACCTGGACCGGCGGTTGCAAGGGCGGCTTGCTTGACGGAACCGGCCTATTTCAGTGGGTTTCGCCGTCTGGCGCCATCAATGGCACGTATGAGGGAACGATGGTTGGTGGTAAATTTCATGGCAAGGGACGCCTGACCTATACGGACGGCGCTGTGTACGAGGGAGATTTTGTCAGCGGTATCCGTACCGGTAAAGGCGTTTTTATCTGGGCGGAAGATGGGCAGCGTTATGAAGGAGATTTTGTAAATGGCAAGCGGCACGGCTATGGGGTCATGAAATTCCCGGATGGGCGAATTCAACAGGGCCGTTTCGAAAACAATTCCTATATGGGGCCATGAATAAAAAATATCCAGCCGTGATCTGCAAAATCGCTCGGCAGGATATTTACTATTTGTGGCGAAACAAATAAAATATGTTGTATGTGTGATCACAAAGACTTCGAGGTGAATCAATGATACGACATTTTATAGGCTTGTTTCTGCTGGCCGTCGCTTTGGCGTTTGTTGCGCCGAATTCCGGCGTCGCGGAAGCTCAGGAGCCTTTGGTGCTGCTTATCAGTAAGTCGGCCCACACGCTTACTCTCGTGAAAGACGGCCGACCGGTCAAAAAGTATATTTGCGTCTTCGGCGTGAATCCGGACGGCGACAAACTGCAGCAAGGCGACAACCGGACGCCGGAGGGCGTATTTTTCATTACCGACAAGGAAAAGCTGGGCAATCATCCCTATCTCGGGCGAACCTGGCTGGGGATCAGTTATCCGGCCGTCAGCCATGCCGAACGGGCCATCCACCAGAACCTGATCAATTCGGACCAGTATCAGGCCATCCTGGCTGCCAACAAAGCGGGCAACATGCCGCCCCAGAACACCCGGTTGGGTGGTTGGATCGGCATCCATGGCGGACGTGAGGATCTGACCCGGCAAAAGATCAATTGGACCGAAGGCTGCATCGCCATGCTGGAGTCCGACCTGGAAGAACTCTACACCATCATTACCCCCGGCACGAAAGTGATCATTAGTTCCTGACTAACCCCTTCAGGGCTTGCCCACATTCTTGCGGATACCGATCTTTCGTTCATACGGTTTTGCAAAATCCGCCTTGACCGGCCAAACCGGCTCACTGATCAACCGATAACGTTCCCGAAACGGCGCAAGCAACGCGAGGTATTTTTCGCGCGAGCTTGTGCCTTTTTCATAGATATCGGCAAAAATCCGGACATACAGGCCATCGGCTTTCTCCAAAAAGGTGATGGTTTCATAGACGATAACGACCGGCGTACCGATCTCGACCAGCTCATAAAGTTCTTCGACGTCCGGATTGAACATTCTCACACAGCCGCCCGATACCGGGTAATCAACAGTCCAGATCTTATGCGTGCCGTGAATGCCGAATGCCGGCGCGAACTCGATCCAGCGGCTGCCCAGGGGATTGTCGGGTCCCGGCGGCACCGGCGTCTTGTCCTCAAACCCCGACGCCGGGTACCAGGTGGGATTCTTTTCTTTGTAAAACACGGCGAATTTGCCGACCGGCGTCGGTTCCACCACGGTTCCCACTGCCACTTCATATTCTTTCAGCACCACTGCGCCATCCACGAGACGCAAGGTATATTCGGGAATATTCAGGGCAATTTCGGGCTTGGCCAAACCGACGGAACCGAAGAATATCAGGAGAACCAAAGTTACGATCCAGATTTTCAAGGCTTCTCCCTCCTTTTCCACGATCCTGCCGGCAGGTCATGGCCCCAGGTAATTGCTGTTCTCCCAGCGGCCCCGGAACACGCGGCCGCTGCGGAGCGTGAACACGCCGTAGCCGTGCATTTGTCCTTTCACAAACTCGCCTTCGTAACGGGAACCCTTCACCCAGGTCTTGACTCCTTTGCCATGCGGCAACCCGGCCTGAAACTCCCCTTCATAGTGGGAACCGTCGGCCCAGACCATCGTTCCCGTGCCTTGGGCCGCGCCGCCGACAAATTCGCCCTCGTAGCGGTCCTCGTTGATCCAGACATAGACTCCCCGGCCGTGGGGCCGGTCCTCGCGCCATTCGCCCTCATAGTGATCGCCGTTGGCAAAGACCTGGATTCCCTTGCCGGATCGCAGGCCGTGAAAGAATTCGCCCTCATAGCGGGCGGCGGGAAAAGCCCAGGTCAGTATCCCCAAGCCATGGGCCTTTCCCCGGACGAAGGCACCGACAAACCGGTCGCTCGGGGCGCCGGCCTCAAACCATTGCAAAGTTCCGGAACCATCCAGATAACCGTTCAGGCACCGGCCTTTCCAGACAAACGTGGCGTTCGGTCGCACGTGCACCGTGACCACCCTGCACCCGTCCGCCTGCACCTCCTGCCAGACGTGATCCGCCGCCGCCGTGCTTCCGGTCAGAGTACCCCAAAGAACCGTGATCGCCAGCGCCGTGAATCGAAATCTCTGTCGTAGCCCGCTCAACATTCGTTCCCCGCCATTCCCGCTCCGATACTCATATCCAGAAATTCGACAATAGAAGCCTTCAATCCTGTTCCGGCAGAGGAATCTGTTTCAGAAGCGGAAATCCCGCTTGCCGCCCGTGATGTCCGTCAAATGTTCGAGTGCGACCGACCGGGCCTTCGGATTCGGAATGTTCGGGATCTCCCGGGCGATCATCGTCTCTCCCTTGCGGCGGGTATCGGGCGTTGCATAATCCTCCAGATATTCCTTGAGCGTCATCAGAGCGTTGGGGTGGCAGCAATTCGCGATCTGCCCCGATTTCACCAGACTCATGAACCGGTCGCCCGTTCGGCCTTCCCGGTAGCAGGCCGTGCAAAAGCTCGGAATATAGCCCAGCGCCAACAGCCAATTCACCACCTCGTCCAGACTGCGCTTGTCGCTGACGTCAAACTGTGCGGAATTGTCGTCCGCCGCTTCCGGCTCGACATAGCCGCCGACGCTGGTGCGGGAACCGCCGCTGATCTGGGAAATCCCCAATTCCAGCACCCGTTCGCGACACTGTTGCGATTCGCGGGTCGATATGATCATGCCGGTGTAGGGTACTGCAATTCGCAGTACCGTTACTATTTTGGCGAAAATTTCATCGGAAATGGCATTACTGAACTTCGCCGGATCGATGTCGTCCGCCGGACGAATCCGCGGCACGCTGATCGTATGGGGACCGACGCCCATGGCCGCTTCGAGGTGTTCGGCATGCATCAGCAGACCGACAAAGTCGTACCGATACAAATTCAGGCCGAACAGCACGCCGATGCCGACATCATCGATTCCGCCCTCCATCGCCCGGTCCATCGCCTCGGTATGATAGGCATAGTCGTGTTTGGGCCCAGTGGGATGCAGCTGTTCATAGGCCTGCTTGTTGTAGGTCTCCTGAAACAGAATATAGNNGGTGCCGATGCCGGCGTCCTTGAGTTTGCGGTAATTTTCGACGGTAGTGGCGGCGATGTTCACGTTGACCCGACGGATCGCTCCGTTTTTATGCTTAATGCCATAGATGGTCCGAATACTTTCCAGCACATATTCGATCGGATTGTTCACCGGATCTTCGCCCGTTTCCAGCGCCAATCGCTTGTGCCCCATGTCCTGCAGGGCGA
>DCTI01000059.1 GCA_002329525.1 Negativicutes bacterium UBA1444 | reverse complement strand
GAGGAACGGAAGAGGATAAAAGCGACGCAAGTGAGCGATAAATAATCACTATAACGAATAAGCAAGTAAGGAAGTTATCATGGAAATCTGGAAAAAGAATCTGTATGTCTGCTGGTTCGGCGTGTTTGCGACTTCCGCCGGCCTGAGCCAGCTCATCCCCATTTTACCGCTGTTCATCAAACAGCTTGGAGTCGGCGACGTTTCGGAAATCGAAGAATGGTCCGGGATCGCCTATGGCGTCACCTTCATCCTCATGGCCGTATTCTCGCCGATCTGGGGCAAAGCCGCCGACCGCTACGGCCGGAAGCCGATGCTGCTGCGCGCCAGCATGGGGATGGCCATCGTTTTGACCAGCATGGGCTTCGTGCAAAATGTCTATCAACTGGTTGGCCTGCGCCTGCTGCAAGGCACAATCTCCGGCTATTACGCGGCCGCCATCACCCTGATCGCCATTCAGACCCCGAAGGAGCGTTCCGGCTGGGCCCTCGGCACCTTATCCACCGGCTCGGTCGCCGGCATGTTGCTGGGGCCGTTGCTGGGCGGGGCGGTGGCGGATTTGTTCGGAATCCGCAGCGTCTTTTTCGTCATCGGCGGCCTGTTGCTCGTCGCATTTTTGGCGGCGCTGCTGTTTGTCACGGAAAAGTTCACGCCCTCGGTCAAAGCGGCGCCGACATTCCGGGAAGTCCGCCAGATAATGCCGTATCCGGAAGTGACGGCGGCGATGTTCGCCACGACCTTCATGCTGCAGCTGGCGCTGATGTCGATTCAGCCGATCCTGACCGTGTATATCGCCGAATTGTCCGGTGATGGCGACTATATCGCCTTTCTGTCCGGCATGGTGTTCGCCGTCTCGGGGCTGTCCAGCGTAATCGCGGCGCCCCGTCTGGGCGCCCTGGCGGATCGGATCGGCCCGCCCCGGGTCATGGTGGCTGCCCTGCTGGCCGCCGGTTTTCTGTTCATTCCCCAGGCGCTGGTTCGAAACGTCTGGGAGTTGATGGCATTGCGGTTTCTGCTCGGCATCGCCACCGCCAGCCTGCTGCCGACGATCAATTCCATGATCCGTCAGATCACGCCGGATGAAATTACCGGCCAGATTTACGGCTACAACCAGTCCGCCCAGTTCATCGGCTCNNGGTCTCAAGTATGTATTTTTCTGCACCAGCGTCCTGCTGTTGCTCAACGCCGCCTGGGTGTATTGGGGCGTGGCCCGGAAAGCGCAGTTTATCTCCTAACCAAACAGTAACAGCAAAAGATCCCGGGTGAACTCTGCCGCAGTTTTCCCAGGATCTTTTTTGTTCGTAAATCGGGGATAAAATCAGTATTGCTCGCTGTAATGGTCCTCGATGATTTTCACGAACCGGGCGATATAGTCATTAGCCGGCGTCGGAATTCCCAGTTCCCGGCCGTAGCGGGCAATCGCGCCGTTGAGGGAATCGATCTCCGTCGGCCGATGGGCCCGCATGTCCTGGGCCATGGACGGATAATGTCCGCCCCCACGCTGCACGGACGCGATCATGTCGGCAATCAGGGCATCATAATCCAGCTTCACGCCTTTTGCCGCCGCCACCGCCACCACTTCCCGGGTGATGTCCTGGACCGTCTGGAAGCCGGTTGGGTGGTTGAAAAACTCGCCGACCCGCAACCGCACGATCCCGCAAGTTCCGTTCACACAGGCGTTCGAAACCGCCTTGGCCCAGACATGTTCCGCGACGTGCGCGGAAAACTCGGCCGGCACGCCGCCGGCGTTCAAATGCTCAACGATCGTCCTCGCCATTGCATCGGCGGCTCCTTGCCGGGCCAAACTGCCGAGATAGACGGCGGTGCTGCCCAGCGTGTTCGCCAATACCTGCCCCGGTCCCGTCAAACTGCCGGTCATCCGCAGTACGCCCTGCAGGATGCGGTCAGTTGAAAACAAGCCGGCGAGAATTTCATCGTTGCCCAAGCCGTTCTGCAACGAGCAGATATAGGTATGTTCGCCGAACAGACCCGGCGCGCCCTGCACCGCCGCTGCCGAATGAAAGCCTTTCACCAGCAGGACGACGACATCCACCGGCCCGGCTTCGGCCGGATTGACGCAGGTCGCCGGATAAACCGTATCCGTCCGGTCGGGCCATTTCACCTGCAGCCCGTCCCTAGCGACCTTGTCCAGATGCTCTTTATAGGGATCGACCAAAACGACTTCCTGGCCGCCCTTGGCCAGTATCGCGCCGATGATGCTGCCCATCGCCCCGGCGCCCAATATGGCGTATTTCACAACGTTGTCCACCTTTCTTGGCCCCGATTGGGGCATTTAATATTTGTCGAAGATCGCGCCTTACTTTTCCGCGAGGTCCAGCACCCCCAGCCGCGCCGCTTTCTTGCGCTGATGCTCGTCCATGCGGGCCAGCACTTTATCCAGCAGGCTGACGCCTTCGACGATGTAGGGTCCCTTGTTCAGCATCACGCATTCCGCCCGCTCCGCCATGGCCGCGTCGGTGATTTCCGCCCGGGACGGCGCGCCGTATTTCACCAGATTCTNNAGATTCTCGAGCACCTGCGTCGCCCAGATCACCGGTACGTGGGCGGCCTCACTGATCCACAGCACTTCCTCCTGCAGCTCCGCCAGACGTTCATAGCCGACTTCCAGCGCCAAGTCCCCCCGGGCGATCATCAGGGCAAGCGGTTGACGGGAAGCGGCGCGGACGATGATTTCCGGCAGCCGCGACACCGCTTCGGCAGTTTCNNCGCCGACGCGCCCGCTCGCCAAGCCGGTCCGCCAGTTCCGCCTGCAGCGCCGAAATATCATCGGCCGTCTTGACCCAAGACAACCCAATCAAGTCCGTCAACGGCAAAATAATGTTCAGATCCTGTCGGTCCTTCGCCGTGACCGCCGGCCCCAGCGGCGCCCGCAACGGGAAGTTGAGCCCCTTGCCGGTTTTGAGTCGGACCGGCTTCTGCTTGGCCGTGTTCTCGACCTTTACCAGCACTTGGCCGGCGTAGGCCGCTTCCACCACGCCGTTGATTTTGCCGTCATCGATGTGAACCGGGTCGTCCGGTCGCAATAAATCCAACTCCTGCGGGCAAGTGCATTCCAACAGGGCCGTGATCGGTTGGCGCGGCCGGAACTGCGGCGGATGCGACACATCCCTGGTCAGCAGCAACCGGTCCCCCGCTTCGACCCGGGCCGGGAATCCCATCAGCATCAACCGGCTGATCCGGATCTTGGCGCCGGCCAGTTCCATCAGCACCCGGCAGGAACGGCCGGTTTCGCGTTCCGCCCGGCGGACGTTGCGGACCATCGCCGTCCAGATTTCCTGTCCGCCATGGGCGCAGTTGATCCGGGCCACATTCATCCCGGCCGCCAGCAGCGATTTCACCGTCCCATACTCTTCGACGCAGGTTTCGTCCAGCGTCACCATGATCCGGCTTTGCCGCGTCGCCGGCCGCGGACCGAACAGCAGCCGGGCCTGGCGTTCCAGATTTCTCTCGCCGGCGTAAAACCGTTCCGGCCGCGGATGCCGAACCGCAATCTGATCCTGCCGGCCGGCCAGACAGGCCAGCGAGGCGATTACCGCATCCAGTCCGGCGATGGCTCCCGCTTCGCTGCGTCCCAGCGTAGACAGGCCCAGCGGCTTCAGGGCATGCTGCAGCGGCCGCAAATCATGACGGCGCAACGCCAGATAAAAGGCCAGATTCAGCGCACCCGGCAGAAAAGACGGGCGCTCGATCGAACTTCGCCAGGCGCGGAATTGTTCCAGGCCTTCCCGATATACGGACTCCCGCAGCCGGAGCATGGTTTCCAATAAAAACTCTTGGCTGTCTGACGGCATGGCGTCCTCCCTTGCCCCTGAAAAATCCTTCCCTACAATCATTCGTGGTTTTGGAGCCGGTTCCTGCCGCGTTGCCGCCATGACCGCATCGGTTCTTGTCCCGGAATTGCCAAAGTGTAGTATAATAAAACGGTTAAAAAACACCCCGTATTGGAGATTCGAACAACACATGGTCACCAGTATTTTTTCCATCCTAATCAATTGGCTGCTGCTTTATGGTTTGCTCGCCCTCGGCTTCCTCGTCTACGGAAAACCGCTTCATGGCTGGCGGCCGGAGATCGCCGCCGCCCTGATCGCCACCATGGGCCTGGGCACATTGCTGCTGCTCGGCCTGACACCGATTGCCGAATGGCTGATCCGCCACAGCTACGATTGCGACACCTGCACGCCGGAGGAGGCTGCCTACCTGCGTCCCCTGTTCGCAAAAATCTGCCGTCGGGCCGGGAACAACCCCGCGCAATTCCGGTTGTACGTCTGCCCCAAAGACGAGGTAAACGCCCTGGCGCTGGGCGCAAAATCGATCGCCGTCACGACGGGATTGCTGCAAACCGCCACCCCGGAAGAGCTGGAAGGCGTTTTGGCCCACGAACTCGGTCATCATCTGCTGAACCACACGTTCTGGCTGACCCTCACCTGTGTTTCCGGCCAAGTCGGCAACTGGGCGCTGCGTCTGTACGACATTCTGTTGAAAACATTTGGTCACTTGCGCTTTATCCCCGTGCTGGGCTATCTGGTCGTAGCGCTGACTTGGCTGTTGCGCCTGCTGTTTCTCCTGTTTGATTGGTTTGTGCAGCTGCCGTTCTATCTGGGCAGGCTGTTCGGCTCGCGTCGCAACGAATACGCCGCCGACCGCTTCGCCGCACAAATCGGCTGCGGCAATGGGCTGAGAAGTTTTCTGGAACGGGTGTTGGCGCCGCGGGAAGCGCGAGCCGGCTTTTTTGAGCGCTTGAAGCGAACTCATCCGCCGGCGGCCAAACGGGTCCGCCGACTGGCCCATCTGGGAGCATAGGACGACGAAAGCCGGAGCATTTCTGCTACCGGCTTTTTTCATTCCTGTCTATGCCGCATTCCGGGCGAACGCCTGTGGCAGTTCGTTTACTATCCCGATCCTCTCCAGAAATTCCAGGACAGACTCGTACCAGTTATCTTTTGCCCGCAGGAACGAAGAATGGCCATCCTCGCCGGAAGCCGGCAGCGATACGAAATCAACCTCAGCCCCGCCAGCCTCAAAGGCGGCTAAAAACTTTCTGGCCAAGGCCGGTCCGAAATAATGGTCATTTTCGGAATACAGCCAGATCGTCGGTACTTTGAAGGTTGTCCCATACACACGATATGATTCCACCAAGCGGTCCGCATCTTTCACAACATCAGGCGCCGTTGACCCCCTGCCGCCGGCAAAATTGCNNCCGGCAGATTCAGCGAGCCGGTGGCGATTACGCTATGCCCGCCGGTAGACTGTCCAAGCAGTACAATATGCTTTCCGTCGACAAACGGCTTTCCCTGCATGTACCGGACCGCCGCCTGCAGATCCGTTGCCGCCGCCAGGCCGGTTTTGGCATAGTCGCGGGTTCCGTCGGGATGATATTGATAGCCCTCGGCATAAGGGCCATCCGAAATGCCAAAGCCCCGCCGCGCCACAAACAACACCGCAATACCCATTTTCGCAAACATATTGGCTTGTCTGACGTAATATGTATCGGCCGTAACCTTGGCTCTCTCCGCTACCAGTCGCGAAGTTCCGTGCGTCATGATCATGGCGGGAAACGGGCCTTCCCCCGCCGGCTTATAAATCATCGCATCCAGTAAATACGATTTCCCGGCCACGTCCAACGGAACTTTTACCCGTTCCGTCTCTACAGACGGGTCGGCTGCCCAGGCCACTGACTGCAGAAGCAAAATCAATAGGAATCCCAGCAACAAGCCCTTTTTCATGGTAATTCTTTTCCTTCCCTTCTTCGCTGCACCATCACCGCAGCACGTACACACGGGTCATGAACATCGCCCGCTCCAGGAATTCCAGCCAGCTGATCTCGACCCGGCTTTCGTTGCCGGGCCACGGGTCCCGCAGCACCACCGACCGGAACAGCGGATTGTTCATTTGATCCACCCCGTAAGTCACGGCAGTCATCACATAGGCGTGCCCGACCGGCTCGCCCCGCAACCCTACGATCAGCGGCCAGCGATACGCCAGGTCCCGCACGATCGACGGGCCGTCGATATTGTACGGCACTGCCTGCACCACCGACGGCCGACCGGCGATATCGACGCCCCAGCCGTTCAGGGCATAGATGATCTGTTCCGGGTTCGCCGGTTGGTCGATCAGCTGTCCGTAGACTTTCTGAACGATTTCTTCCTGCGTGACCGGCAACCCGTGAAAATTCAGGACCATCTGAATACAGGCCGCCCAGCACCAGTTGGCGCTACGCTGACGGCCGTAGCCTTCCGGCGCGGAGAAGAATTGCAGCTGATCCGTCGGAATTCCCGCCATGTAGATGCCGTTGCCGATTTGTGCCATCTCGGCCTGGACCGGGAAGCACGGCAACAACAAAGACACCGCCAGAGTCAGAACAAGAAGCCACCGTTTTTTCATCAACGATCCCTCCCTTATCCTCCCAACTGATTCGATTTTCTCAGTCCGCTACGAATCTGTCAGCCTCTGCCCCGCATGATTGACAGGAAAATCCGGACGATTTCCGGATCGAACTGCGTACCGGCGCATTTCTCAATTTCCGCCAACGCCGTTTCGGCCGAAAGCGCCTTGCGGTAAACGCGATCTTCCGTCATCGCGTCGAAAGCGTCGGCTACCGCCAGAATCCGCGACAACAGAGGAATCTCCGCGCCTTTGAGGCCGCGGGGATAACCGCTGCCGTCCCAATGCTCATGGTGGGTAAGGATGTATCCCGCAATCGGTTCCAGTTCATCGGCGGATTTGGCGATCCGATGGCCGATTTCCGGATGTTTCCGCATGATTTCCCATTCGGCTTCATCCAATCGGCCAGGTTTATTCAAGATCCGGTCATCAATGACCGCCTTGCCGATATCGTGCAACATCGCGAACAATTCCAGTTCGCCCAAATTTTTGTGGGACAGGTTCAGTTTCCTGCCAATCGCCGATGACAGCGCTGCCAGCCGCTTCGCATGCTCCTCGGTTTCCTGGCTCTTCTCATAGACCGTCGCCATAATCGAAGCAACAATCGCGTTGTGGGAACTGTGCTGATTGAGCAACATCCGGTTCCGCAGTGAATCATCCGCCTGCTTGAGGGTGTCAAAGTTCCGCTCGTCGGTGGTTTCTTTCGTTGCAAAACCGATGGATAGGCTCATTTCATAAGGCTGCCCCGGACGATTCCGGTTATAAGCGGCCACGGCCTCCTTGATGGTTGATACCATTATCGACGCCGTTGCCGCGTCGGTATTGGGCATGAGCAGGCCAAACTCGTCGCCACCGATGCGTGCCAGCACATCTTGGGCCCGGCAGCAGTCCTGCAGGATTTTCGCCGTAGCCGCGATCAGCCGGTCGCCGGCGTCGTAGCCGAAGGCATTATTGATCAGCCGAACTCCGTTGATATCCATCGCCATCACCGACAAGGGCAAATGCGCCTTGCCTTCCAGTTGCCCCAGCATTTCTTCGAAGCAGGTCCGGTTATGCACGCCGGTCATGAAGTCGTGCTCGCTGATGTAACGGAGCATCGATTCCTTTTCTTTTTCCGCGTTGATATCGATGATGATCCCTTCGAGAGCCTCCGGCACCCCCTGTACGTTGTAAATGGCCCGGCCGATCTCCAGCACCCATTTTCGGACTCCCTGCGCCGTGACGATCTCATATTCGGACCGGAACGGAACTCCCTCCGGCACCGCCTTTTCCCATTCCTGCCACAACTGGTCCCGATACTCCGGCGCAATGACCTGGTTGAAGGACAGAACCTGATTGTTGATAAAACTGGCCGGCGGGTACCCGGTCAGCTCAAGGCAACCTTCGGATACAAACAGCATCGTCCAGTCCCGGTCATACCGGCACCGATAGGCCATGCCGGGCAAATTGATCAGGATCACCGATTTACTGCGCTCGCTTTCCCGCAGAGCTTCCAACGCCAGCCGTTTTTCGTGGATGTCCTCGACGATGGCCATATTTTGGGCGACTTGGCCTGCCCGTAGACGCAGCGGCGTAACCTGCACCGCGCACCATACGGCGGAGCCATCCGGCCGCAGGAAGCGTTTTTCACGGTAAAAATGTTCGATTGTTCCGGCCTGCCAGCGCCGGTACAGCTCCTGGTCTGCTNNTGCTGCAAACTCACTGGACGTCCAGTGAGTTTGCAGCAGTTCCTGCCGGGTTCGGCCAAGGATCTGTTCGAGCATTGGATTGACCATGAAATTGTTATCCTCGGCATCCAACAAGGCGATTCCCAACGGTGCAAACGCAAAAACCTTCTGAAACAGGTCAGTGCTGGCTGCCAGATCTTCACTGAGTTTCCGCATCTGCGCGTTTTTGCGGACACGCCAAAACATGACCATCAGCACCAACAACATGCTGAAAACGGCCGTTGCGTCACCAGCCACTTGCCGGTTCGCCGACCAGGAACGATAGAGGTAGCCGAGGCCGACCGCCAAACACAACAGAAAAACAAGCAGGGGAAGATAATCGTCCGTAAAGCGATAGTTCCCCTGCTTGTTTTTCTGTCCATTTTCCATATTGTTCAGCACAGACAGCCCTGCTTTCCCGTTCTATCGCGGCAGTCGAGCAACCTGACACTCTTGTTGTCCCTATTGTATAATGAACGGTTGCACAAAGTCAAAGCAGCTTACAAGAGTCCCAGATCCTGCAGAATAGCCCGCGCATTCGTCCGCGCCCGACCGCACTCTCGGACCACTCTCACACCGGAAAATCCACTGAGCCGAAATTCTCATAGAGCCGACCGGTTTGCGCCATAAACCGCAGCACACAATAGTCGGGGTCGGTCACTCCCAGCGGGTAGTACATCGTATCGCCATCCTGCCAGATCCGTTCTTTACTCGCCGGATCCTGCAAAACCTCCATCGTTCCTTTCAGCATCACGCCGCGAAAAAAACGCGCATCATAGAAATAGATCGAGGCCTTGGGATTATTCAGGTATTGCCGCACCCGCATCGACGAAGTGTTCGTCGTAAAATAAAACACCCTGAGCCCGTCCTGCTCACGCGGTTTCAGCATCGCCTTCAGATTGGGGAAGCCTTCCTCATCCACCGAACCGATGATGGCCTTGCCACTGCGCTCTACCACAGATAGCGCGGTTTTTACGGGATCCTTCGCCAACTCTTGCATCCTCCCCTGCTCTTGCTAAGGTTTAAGATTTCACTCTGGTCAAGCCGTTTTTTTTACACGCCGATATCCCGCAGGAAATCCTGCACCACCGCCGTGAAAATCGCCGGCCGTTCCAGCTGGTGCAAATGCGCCGCCTGCGGAATTACCGCCATTCGGGCGTTCGGAAACGCCAGCTGAAAGTCCTTGACGGTTTTGACTCCGGCTTCATCCCGGTCGCCGCAGGTCAGCAGCACTGGCTGTGTGATATCGCCCAATCGTGGCGTCAGGTCGAATTCTTTCAGTTTGCCGGTGATGGTGAACTCGCTCGGTCCCCACATTACCTGGTATACTTCTTCGTTCATCAGGCCCATTGCCGCCTGCAACGAATCCGGCCAGGGCGACAGTGCGCAGATATGGCGCTCATAATAGGCCAGCATCGCCGCCTGATACTCGTCCCCGTAATCGCCCGCGGCCTCGCCCCGCTCGATCGCCGCCCGGATCGCCGGTGGCAGTAGGGTCATATTTTGCCGTTGGTCGGCATCCCAGGCCGGTGTCGACAGGTACGGCGCACACAGCGCCACGCCCCGGACTCCCGCCGGCCGCTCCGCCAGCAAATACGAGCAGGTCAGGGCGCAGCCCCAGGAAAATCCCATCAACACGACTTCCGTCAGACCCAGCGCCGCCCGCACCGTCTTCAGTTCCTCGACATAGTTCGCCACGGAATAGAAATTGGCGTCTGCGGCCCGGTCGCTGCGGCCGCAGCCNNTCTTCCATCCCGTCCGTCATGCTGAGGAATCCCGGCCCGCCGTGGATCGCCAGCAACGGAGTTTTCGCCTGTTCTTCGCCGTACATCGAATACCAGAGCCGCCCGTTCGGGGTCGTCACTAACCCTTCGCGCATCTTCACTCCCCCCTCGCCGCCAGTGTGATGATCCGTTCCACGATTTCGACATCCGCCGGACAAAAGACATACTCCGCAAGTTCCGCGGCCGAAACCCATTTGACCTGNNGCCGCCGACAATCTCAGCCGCAAAAAAAGTGAACGCCAGTTCATTCCCGGCATGGGGGTAACCGGTCCGGCCGAATTCACCCAACACCCGGATATCGACCGCCAGCTCTTCCAGGCATTCCCGAACGATACACGCTTCCAGCGTTTCGCCGTCCTCCAGCTTGCCACCGGGAAACTCCCACAGCNNCAGCAGCGGCAGCGCATCGTCGTGCGCCCGCTGACAGATCAGGTATTGCCCGTCGCGGCGAAGGATCGCCGCCGTAACTTGAATCAGCATTTCATCCCACCACCAGTTTGTTGGTCAAATCTGTTTCAGCAGCTCCCAGGCCAGGCCGGCCAGCCGCGTCGATTGGGGGTTGCGCAGGTATTTGACATCCAGATCATTGATCCGCACCCGGTCCAGACCATCGGCATCCTTCAGGACGCTGAACAGCCGCCAGGTCCGTTCGCGTGCGCCGGAGTCCACCTTCGCCAGATCCGCCTTCGCCTGGCGGTCGTCGATGCAGTGATAGGTGACCATGAACTTCAACGCCGCGAAGTCCGTCGGGTCCGCCGGCGCCAGATGCAGCGCCGCCATTTTTTCCACGCTGCGTTTCCCGTGTACATAGCACAAGCCGTCATTGTCCCGGCCGATATCATGGTACAGGGCGGCGGAAATCAACAGCTCCCGGTCCGGCGCCGGCAAAGCGCACAGTTCGCAGATCATCAGCGTGTGAAACAACACCCGCCAGGCATGCTTCACCCCATGGATGCTCCGCGGCCGCTCGAAATACGAATCGAATCCCGCAATCTGCGAATACTGCTCATACGAGCGGACCACCGGCGACCATTCCGGCCCGGCCATTACTTCCCGCAACGTCAGCGGAGAGACTGTACTCATCGCTGCCAGTCCAGTTCTGTTTGCCATAACCGTCCTCCCATGCTTGCCGCGCCAATGTTCTATAATAAGCGACGCCGCAAGTTCCTCCGGTATCTTTTTTCGTTGGTTTTCGCGCGTCCTGATAAGAAAAATCGGCTGCTTCCCGCGGGAAAACAGCCGATGGGGAACAAGCGCCACTCGTCGTTATGATCGTGTCGAACAGGACCGCCGCCTATTTCTTGCTGTCGATGTAGCCGATGGCGTTCAGCACCGCCGTCAGTCCTTCGCCGATCGCCCGGGCGATCTGCCAGGGTTTGCCGGTACAGTCGCCGGCCGCATACACACCAGGCACGTTCGTCGCCTGGTCGCGGTTCACTTTCACGAACGGGCCGTCCATCGCCAGTTCCGGCAGCAACGTCTCGGCCGGGTCGGACTGGCGCAGGATAAAGATGCCGTCGACTTTCAGTTCGCCGGCATCGGTCGTCAGCCCCGTCACCTCGTCGGTACCTAGCACCGCCTGGGGTCGGGCCTTCAGCACCTGGATCGTTGGATGCTTCGGTTGGTATTCTGTCTTGTATTGTGGAATGAAGTACACGACCGGGCAGATTTCGCCGAGGAAATCGGCATCATGCTCGCCTTCCTCGGTGTAGGCAATGACCGCTACCGGCTTGTCGCGGTAGAGCATGCCGTCACAGGTCGCGCAGTAGCAGACGCCTTTGCCGACCAAGTCCTTTTCACCATTGAGCATCGCCGAATTGCTGACACCGATGGCCAGGACGACGGTTTTCGCCTCGTAGGTGTTGTTCGGGGTCAGCAGCGTAAAGGTGTCGCCGGCGAACACATTGGTCACTTTTTCCTTGATCAGGGTCGGTCCGGCGGCCAAGGCGTGGTCGACGAACTGTTTCATCAAGTCTTTGCCGGGGGTGGCCGGCAGGCCGGGATAGTTGTTGATCGCATGGGCCTTCTGCAGTTTCGGGCTGAAATCCATGTGTTCGAACAGCGCCACGTTCTTGTTGCGCACCCGTGCCGTCAGCGCCGCCGACAATCCCGCCGGTCCCGCGCCGATGATGGCAACGTCAAAAATCTGGTCCGCCATGTTATTCCCTCCTCAGCCCATTTCCTGGGCGATTTGTTTCAGCCGTTCGCGAATCGGCAGGTCGTAAGGGCAGCNNGAATCCCGCATTGGATGCAGGCGGAAGCCTTGGCCGGCAATGCTTCGTATTTCGCCGCGCCGGCCGTTTTCATGCCGTAGCGGGAATATTGCAGATGGATGATGAAGGTAGCCGGGATGTCGATCCCTTGGGCGCAGGGCAGGCAATAACCGCAGCGGCGGCAGAAGTTTTTGCCAAGTTGCGCCACTTCCGCGTCCAGCACCGCCTTTTCCTCCGCCGTCAGCGGTCGGAGGGGGTTGGCTGCCATCAGATTTTCCTTGACGTGATCCGGATGGTCCATGCCTGGAATCGCCACCGTGATGTCGTTCGCCAGGATATAGCGCAGCGCCAGCACCCGATTCTCGATCTGGCCGCCACCCAGCGGTTTCATGACGATCCGGCCGATATCCATTTCCTTCGCCAACGGGAACAACTTCTCCAGCGGTTTCGGCTCAACGGCGTTGAACGGCGCCTGCACCGTAGCGAATTCGTTGGTCTTGATCCCCTCGACCAGCAGGTCGTAATCGTGGCCGGTGATGCCGATAAACCGGATCTTGCCGGCCTGTTGCGCTTCCTTCAGCGCTTCCAGCGCACCGCCGGGGCCCATCGCCTGTTCATATTCCTCGCGCTTCTTCACGTTGTGGATCTGGTACAGGTCGATGTAGTCCGTTTTCAGCAAACGCAGGCTGAGGTCGATGTCTTTGGCCATGCCTTCTTTGGTCCGTTTCAGGCTCTTCGTCGCCAGATAGTACTCGCTGCGCCGCGACGAAATATGGCGGCCGATTTTTTCCTCGCTGTCCGTGTAGGCCCGGGCGGTGTCGATGAAGTTGATGCCACTGTCCAGCGCTTTGTGCAGGACCTCGCCGGCTTCCTCCATCGTGCAGCGCTGCATCGGCAATGCGCCGAAGCCAATGCAGGTGACCTCCATGCCGGTCCGGCCCAATCTTCGTTTTTCCATGTTGATCCTCCCTGGTTCTCCCATGATTTTAATTCAGGCGCTTCGACTCACTGGCCGTGCAGCGCCGCCAAAAACTCTTCCAGCAGAGACCCGAACGCTTCGTGCACTTTGGACAGGTCCGGTTCCGTGGGATCGACCCGGTTGTATTTGGCGGTTCCCCGCATCACCAACCCCTCCTGGGCGGACTCGACCCGCAGTTCGAACTGAACATACTCCATCAGGTTCTGGTCATTGCTGTTACGCAACCGTCCCCACTCGAAGATTTTCAGTTTCAGCTTCAGATCGGCGTCGGCGTTGTCGACCGGAATCCAGCCCTGTTTCTTGGCAGCGGCCAATGCCAGTGTCTGGATTCGCTGCCGCAGAAACGGATCGCTCCGTTCGATCGACCAACTGTTGGCCGGTTGCAGACTGACGGACACCTCCGAGCCTACCGACTTGAATTGTCGAAAATCGACGCCCGGCTTCTTCACCATCTCGACCAGACGCACTGGTTCCGGTTGGGCAAAAACCGGGACGGCGCCGAACAACAGCACTGCCGCCAAACCCAAGGCGCTGCACCATCTTTTCATCTGTATCCTCCATTTCTCCGGCAAAACACACTATCTGTTCCGCGTTGACAATTCTTATAAATAATATTAGACCTTGCAGCCGGAATTCCTCTTGGAATTTAAAGTTCTTTTTGGGGGCGAACCCGCCACAAGAACGCCGCTACTCCCGTCAGCCATATCCCTGCCAGCAGGCGTAGTGGCCCGGACAGTTGCCGCGAATAAAAAGCCCCGCTGGCGCCAGGCGGCGTATCCGGCCGGATGCCGTATTGCGCGGCAATCTGTGCGATGTTCAGGAAATGGATCACCGGGCGGTTCGACTGCAAAAACTCGGCCGCCAATCCGTCATGGGCGCTGAGCAGGGGGTGATAGCCGAAGTTCAGTCCCTCCGGCAACGGCGAGCGATGCCCGGATTCGCCAAAAATGACATGCCCGCCGCCGACATTGATCAGCGCCGGCGGCAAAACGCCCGCGCTTCCCCGGTAAAGCTCAAGACGGCTGTCAATGGCCTGCCGGAGGGTCGCCGACGCCAGCAACGGCGTCTGATTACGCCGGATGGCCGCCAGAACCAAATCCTTTCCTTCCGGCTGCAAACCGCCGCCCCGGTCCCCGACGCCTCCCGGCGACGCCGCCGTCGAATGCCAGGGCCACAAGCCGGCGCGGTTCAACTGCCGCTCCATGTCGAGCCAGGTGAACTCCGGGTCCGTCGCGCCCCAGGTCGAAGCTCCGACCGAGCTGACAATGACCGGTTCCGCCCCCACCGCCCGCACGGCCGCCAACACCGCGATATTCAACGCCGGAAAGGATCCGGACAGATTGACCCCCACCCGGTCGCCACCGCCGATTCCCGCATCCCGCAGCCACTGGACGGCCACCGCCGCGAAATCCGGATGCCGGGACAGTCTTTTCGCCGCCGGCGGCGCCAGCGAGGTCGTAATCAACGTATACTCTGGTCCCGTGATCCGTGGTCCGATGACCGCCTGGGCCTGCTCAGCCATCGCCACCGCGGCCGTTTTTTCTGCCGCATGCGGCAGGGGCAGACTTTGCCGCAGCAGCAGAAAGACCGCCAGAACCGCCAGATTGGCGGCCAGACATATGCCCACCCGCCTTACCACAGCCACCCGTCTCCGATCAGTGCGGCCAGCCGAATCAACACGACCGCCAGCGCGGTTGCCAACAGCGTCGGCGCGAAGCCTTGCCGGTCAAAGTCGCGGGACAGCAACCCCGGCACGATCCAGCCGATCACCGAAATCCCCCAGTCCCAGTGGGACAAGCCGCGTCCGCAAAGCATCACCGCCTGTCCCAGCAACATACCAGTCAACAGGTGCATGGCGAACAGACGGCGGCCATAAAGCAACAGCCATTGCCGCAGCAAGCGGACGGCCCCCCAGGTCGCCGTGGCGACGGCTACTGTTCCCGCCAGCCAGGCCGGTTGCTGNNCCCCGCCGGGGGAAAAGCCGGTCGTCTCGGTTATGAACAGGGAAACCAGAATCCCGACGAATAAAAAATGCATCCTGAATTACTCCACAAATCCTTTTCGGTTTCCCGCCGCAAACAGGATCATGCCCACAGGAGCGCTCCCGGCATTGTCTCGTGCCCTTTCGCCGCATGACGGCGCGACCGCCGTCAGCACGGCTGCCAAGTTCGGTGCAGGCACCGGGACGATGTTCGCCGCCGCGACGCCCTGTCGCCGCAAACACTTCGCAGCATAACCGATGTCGCCGGTCAGATAAAACAACCCGTCATGAACAGCTGTCAGCATCGCGCACAATTTATGNNTCGTTGGCAGCGCCGACATGCCGTTCCCAGAGAATGCGCGTTGAATCCGGATCGTTGGCCGCCATGGCGTCGATAAAACGGATCGCGTGGCCGTTGCGGGAATACTCGCGGACTGTCAGGTTCCCGGCATCGGGCGCCGAAGCCCGCATCCCCGCCAACGCCTGCTGTCGGTCCACGCCAGCCAATTTGCATACGGTCAACGCCAACGCTAGGTTTTCCGCCTCGACGGAAAACGGGAAGGCTGCCAGTTCCTCGTTACTTACCAAATCCGCAGCTGGCGTCTCGACCCGCACGTCGGCCGCGTCGAGACTCCCGGCCGCCCGTAGCAGCGCCAACGCCGCCGGCGTCGTCACCAGAGTCCCCCGTTCAGGGATGGTACGGCCCAGCGAGGCGGCAATGGCCGACAAATCAGCGCCCATGACCTCCTCATGATCGTGGCGGATATTGGTAATGACGCCGATCGAGGACTGCAGCAACCGATGCTCGCAAAAATCCTGCAATACCGGCTGCAAAGCCATGCACTCGACAACCAGCGCCTGGGCGCCGACGCCGGCGGCCTGTTCCGTCACCGCCAGATATTCTCGGATGTTGGCCGGGCCGCGACGCGGCGTCAGCCGCTCCGAACCATCGGGGTCAATGAACTTCGCCGCAGTACCGGTAACTTTGGCCAAGGTCCGGTATCCTCCCGCCCGCAGGCCGGCGGCAATCAGTCGCGTCACCGACGATTTGCCCCGCGTGCCGTTGACATGGATCCGCAGCGGCACGCTGTTCAGATTGCGCCGATGCCGGTGTTTTTCACCAGCCAGCCAGATCAGCCAGCCCAGCCAGGCAACCAGACAAAAAAGGAAAGCGGCACTGCCGCTTCCCAGCATGCTCCTCATCGTCCCAGCCAACCGCCGGCCGCCAGTAAAGTCCGCACCACGGCCAATTGTTGTTCCACCCGTTCGGTCAACGGTTGCTGGCTGGATGTTTCCACGGTAAACGCCGCAATCCCCAGATATTTTCCGGCGTACCAGGCTGCGCTCAGCCGGATCGGATGTCCGACCAGGGAAAACTTCTTGACATCGTCGGTGATTCCCCGGTTTATGACGTCTACTGCATCCATCGCCAGGATCGTGCTGGGCGAATTGTCCGCAAACAGCAGAGTCTGACCGAGGGAAGTCCGGTCGAGTTTATGGAAGGTGCGGGCCTCGTGCAGGTCAGCCAAAAAAGAAATCTGATGTTTTTCCATTAGAGCGATGATATCCTTGCCCATCCGCTCCGCCGGAGTGGCACCATCCTGCGGTGGATAGGCGCGGTTCATGTCGCCGCCGCCATCCGGAACATAGCGCAAATTGGCCGCCAATCCGGGTGCATTGACGCGGGGAACGACCACTATTTTCCCCGCCGCCGGCTGAAACGTGCAGATCTGCGCCGCCGCCAGCGCCCCGGCCGGTTCGTTGCCATGGACGCCGCCGAGGATCAGTGCCGTCGGTCCGGGTTTCCCCGAATCCGCGATACAGCCTTCCGTTTCCCAGCGGGTCCCCGCCTGCAGTGTGAACCGCTCGGCTCCCAAAACCGCAGTTGCGGGCACCGCAAGACATAAAACGAGTATTACATATAACAGCCACTTCCTGCCCATCCGCCCTGCCCGCCTTTCCTCGTCAAAACGTTGCAATGCGCCTTCGCTTTCCATGCTTTGTTTTCTCTGCGGCAAACCCATTCTCCTTCATTCAAGGCAAAGCAAACTACCCCCGGCCGCTTTATTTGTCGGCTGGGGGTAGGTGCCATGGCAATCGTTATTACTTACTCATTTGTTATTTCAACGGCCACTGCGCCGTCAATTCCTGGCTCGGCTAATCAGTAAGTATTTATCGGTTTTACTTGCAAACAGCGATAACTTCGACCTCCACCAGTGCATCTTTCGGCAGCCGCGCCACTTCGATACAGGCGCGGGCCGGGCAGTCATGGGTGAAGTATTCGGCATAGGCCGTATTCACTGCCCCAAAGTCATTCATGTCCTTGATGAAGACGGTGGTTTTGACGACATCGTCCAGCGCGCAACCGGCCTCTGCCAAAATAGCCTTGACATTCGCCAGTGACTGACGGGTCTGTCCGGCTACGCCGCCTTCGGCGAACTGGCCGGTTGCCGGAACGACGGGCAACTGACCGGATACGAACACAAAACCGTTCGCTTTGATGGCCTGGGAGTACGGGCCGATTGCTCCGGGCGCTTGATTGGTGCTGATTACCTGTTTCATGAAGGGATTCCTCTTTTCTATCTTTTATAATTGTTTTACTGCGGCCTCGATCCGATGGAGCCCTTCCACGAGCCGGGAGCGCGGGCAGGCGATGTTCATCCGCATAAAGCCGGCGCCGCCGGGGCCGAAGGTGGAACCTTCGTTCATCGCCACCTTGGCTTTTTCCAGGAAGAATTTATTCAGTTCTTTGGGCGCCATGTTCAGCGCTTTGCAATTCAGCCAGACCAGATAGGTCGCCTGCATCGGTGTCACTTTGATTTGTGGAACCCGCTCGGCAATGAACTTGTTGAGGTATTCCAGATTGCCCGTCAGATATTCCAGCAGTTGGTCGGCGTAATATTCGCACTCGTTATAGGCGACTTCGATCGGCAACGTGCCGAAGATCGTCCGGCCATAGGCCTTGAGATCCTCCAGCGGCTTATAGAACAAATCATGGTTGCGGCGATTGGGAATCACGGCTGCGCCGGTCCGGACGCCGGCGATGTTGAAGGTTTTGCTGGGATTGACGCAAACGACGCAATTGTCGGCCGCAGCCTGCGAGAGGCTGCCGAACGGAATGTGCTGGTGGCCTTTGTAAACAATATCGGAGTGAATTTCATCCGATACCACGAACACGTTGTGTTTCAGGCAGAGTTCGGAAATCCGGGTCAGTTCTTCCCGGGTGAAGCACTTGCCGACCGGATTGTGCGGACTGCACAGCAGGAACATCGAAGTCCGTTTCTTGCTCAGCAGCTGTTCAAGGTTTTCAAAATCGACGCTGTAGCTGCCGTCGGCGTTCAGGATCAGGTTGTTGCCCAGAATATGTCGGCCGTTGTTGGGGATGATGTCATGGAAAGGATGGTAGGCCGGCATCTGGATGACGACATTGTCACCAGGTTCCGTGAAGGCGCGCATGGCGTAGACGATCGCCGGAATGACCGCCGGGGTATATTCGACCCAATCTGTTTCGATGTTCCAGCCGAAACGTTTCTTCTGCCAGTTCACGATCGATTCCTCAAAATTCACCACGTTGACGGGGTAGCCGAAAATTCCGTGCTGGGCGCGCTTGACCATTGCGTCCACGACCGGCTGCGGGCATTTGAAATCGGTGTCCGCAATCCACATCGGAATGACGTCATCGGCGTAAGTGTCCCATTTCTTGCATTCCGTACCCTTCCGGTCGATCAATTCGTCAAAATTGTGTTTCATCATGTTGTGAACCCTCCTTGATTTCTATTTTGTTTGCGGGTTTATTTTTTCGCTCTGTCTGGTAGCCCCTTTTTATTTGTTGATAAAAATGAAGGCCACGTTGATCAATGCGGCCACGCCCATCGGAATGGCGGTCCGTTTGACAACCTGCACCGGCGATACTCCCGCAACTCCGGCAATCGCTACAATTGCTGCCGTAATAGGCGAAACTACCGNNCTACCCGGCCGAAACTGGTCATAATCTGCATCGGCAACAACAAAGTGATAACATCGATCTTCATCGCGGCAGCGATTTTGGGCGCCAGAGCAGCAAACGAGAAGAAGGCGGCATTGCCCGATCCCATCAGGAATGCGCAACCGGCGATGACCACGCAAAATAGGATGATCAGAGCGTCGATCCCCAGACCCAGGTTTTGCGCACCTTTGGTCATGGCGTCAACGGCGCCAATCTTCATCAAGCCGGCGGCAAACACTTCACCGGCAACGATTAATGTCACCACAGTGGCAAAGCTGTTGCCCATTCCGTCAAACAGATGTTTCAAGCTTTGCAAAGTGCCCCGGACATCTTTGGTGCGGACATACTCAAACGCCATGCTGATGAAAGTGCTGAGAAACATTGCCGTTACGACGTCCATTTTAATCTTGCTCTTGAAGATTGGACTGAATCCAAGGATGAAAAGCATGGGGATGATGGGCAGGATAGCGTAAACGAGTGGTGGTCGGGTTTCATCCTCCTTGACAGTGTTGACAGAGTCATCGTGCCCGGTGAACCCTTCTTTCTTATCCCACCATTTCTGGACCACAAAATGCACGGCCCCCAAAATCAGGGTGGTGGTTAAAAAGATCGGCAACTGGTGGTTGACAAAATACACGGCCGGATCCATTTTGGTGATGTTCGCAGCCAGAATGGCGTTGCCCGAGCCAGGGCCCACATCCATATACTGGGCGCAGCCGATCACGCCAAGAGCAGACAATTTACTGACGCCGGATCGAATGAGGATCGGGTACATCGTGACCATCAGCAATAGCCCCAAACCGGCATGACTGGGGATGAATAGAACCAGGAATTGACTGACGTAGAAGCCGAACACCAACAGCAGATAGGGGGATTTGATCAATTTGAGCGGGGTGGCGACCACCGCGAACAGCGATTTGCTGGCGCCAATATACTCCATGTACTTGGCAAAACCGGCAATCGACATGATGGTCAGACCGAGGCCGGCGACACGCGAGCTCAGTATAACCTTGATCGTGTGAAAAATATCCAAAATCGCCGACCCGGAAGACTCTTTCGCGGCCAGTATGGGATTGATGCCGAGCAGATAGGTTGCCAGCAATAATACAATCCCGGCAATGAATAAAATGGCCTGCGGGAAGAACTTCTTAATGATCATGTAAATAACCCAGATAATGACCAACGCCGCAATTAAAACGCCCACTGCCGATTCCTCCTGCTTTTGTTTTTATTTGTAGATTTCCGCGATCCGTTTTGTGGCCCCGGCCCTGACGGTGTCGTAGCG
>DCTI01000257.1:2196-14076 GCA_002329525.1 Negativicutes bacterium UBA1444 | reverse complement strand
CTGGTCAACAAACGGGGCCAGTTCATGCAGGAAGCCGTGCCGCTCGGTGAAGGCGCCATGGCGGCGGTAATGGGCATGGACCGTGAAAAAGTCGTGGAGATTTGCGCTGAAGTCGAAAAGGAAGTCGGAGCTGTCCAGGCAGTTAATTTTAACTGCCCCGGGCAAATCGTGATCGCCGGGAAGACGGCGGCGGTGGAAAAAGCCGCGGCGGCCTTGAAAGCAGCCGGGGCCAAACGTGCGATCATGCTGCCGGTGAGCGCTCCCTTCCACAGCACATTGTTACAACCGGCGGCGGCAAAATTGGCTGTGGAACTGGATAAGGTTCCTTTTCATGAGCCCAAGTTGCCGGTAGTGGCCAATGTGACCGGCAAGATTGCCAACACCAGCCATGAAATTAAACAACTGTTGGTGACCCAGGCGGCCAACCCGGTACTCTGGGAAGATTGTGTTGCCGCCATCGCGGCGTCCGGGGTTATGAGCAGCGTGGAAATCGGTCCCGGGAAAGTGTTGACCGGGTTCACCAAAAAAATAGCTCCGGATATCGTCACGCTGAATGTGGAAGATGTCGAGTCCTTGCAAAAAACGCTTGATTATTTCAAGGAGGTCCGTTAGAATGCTATTAGCTGAAAAAACGGCGCTGGTTACGGGCGCTTCGCGCGGAATCGGCCGGGCGACGGCGCTGGAATTGGCGAAAGCCGGGGCAAAAGTCGCGGTGAACTTCGCCGGCAACCGAGCGGCGGCCGAAGAAGTCGTGTCCCTCATCGAAGCGGCGGGCGGACAGGCGATGCTGGTTCAGGCGGACGTCGGGAATGCCGTGGACGTAGAAACCATGCTTAAGGCGGTTGTTGAACGGTTCGGCAAGATCGACATTCTGGTGAATAACGCCGGAATCACCCGGGACAACCTGATCATGCGGATGAAGGAAGAAGATTGGGATGCAGTGATTCATACCAATCTCAAGGGAATCTTCAACTGCACGAAGGCGGTTTCTAAGTTGATGATGAAGCAGCGATACGGTAGAATTATCAACATGGCCTCGGTGGTCGGGGTCATGGGCAATGCCGGACAGGCGAATTATGCGGCGGCGAAAGCCGGAGTCATTGGTTTTACCAAATCAATGGCCAAAGAATTGGCGTCGCGCAACATCACCGTCAACGCGGTGGCGCCGGGATACATCTCTACCGATATGACGGCCGCCTTGCCCGAACAGGCCAAGGCTGAGTTGCAGGCCCAGATCCCGTTGCAACGTTTGGGAACGCCGGAAGATGTCGCTGCGGCGGTGCTGTTTTTGGTATCGCCGGGCGCTGACTATATCACGGGCCAGACGCTCCATGTGGATGGCGGAATGGTAATGTAAAACCGACAGGACTTTGGAAGGAGGTGAAATGCATGTCGACATTTGAAACAGTCAAGCGGATCGTAGTGGATCAGCTGCAGGTTGCTGCCGACGACGTCAAAATTGATTCCACGTTTATTGACGATCTTGGCGCAGACTCCCTGGACATCGTGGAATTGATCATGGCTTTTGAAGAGGAATTCAACATCGAAATTCCTGATGAAATTGCTGAAAAGATCAAGACCGTCAAGGACGCGGTGGACTATATTGAAAAGGAAAAACAAGCCTAACCATTGTAGTCGGCGAAAGTCCCGTGGAGTTGCTTCGCGGGACTTTCTCAAGACCTCAGGCGTTTTATGCAAAGACCGATTGGGGGATAAAATCAATTGAAACTCCCGGAGTTGCGAATTGGAAAACTGGTTGCAAAAGTTCCGATCATTCAAGGAGGAATGGCGATTCGCCTTTCTACAGCGCCGCTGGCGGCGGCAGTAGCCCGTGAAGGCGGTATCGGCCTGATCGCGGCGTCGGGAATGACGGTGGATGAGTTGCGTAATGAAATTCGTCTGGCCAGATCCCTCACGGATGGGATTGTTGGCATCAACATGATGGTTGCGGCTCGTTCCTTTGCAGTAATGATAAAAACGGCCATTGAGGAAGGCATTGACCTGGTGGTGGCCGGCGCGGGTTTTTCCCGTGATATGTTCGGTTTGGGCAAGGAGTCGGGAACCCCGATCGTGCCGATTGTCTCCAGCGCCAAGCTGGCCCGCATTTCAGAATCGTTGGGCGCTTCGGCGGTGATTGTTGAGGGGAAGGAAGCCGGCGGTCATTTGGGAACAGACCGTTCCATGAGGGTGATTGTTCCGGAAGTGCGGGAAGCTGTCAAGATTCCGGTGATTGGTGCCGGCGGGGTCATGACCGGCAAAGATATTGTGGAAGTTCTGCGATTGGGCGCCAACGGCGTGCAAATGGGGATCCGGTTTGCCGCCAGTGAGGAATCCAATGCCGGCCCGGCCTTGAAGGAATTTTACCTGAAAGCTCGTCCCGAGGATGTCATGTTGATTAAAAGCCCGGTTGGCTTGCCGGGACAGGCAGTAAGAAATCCGTTCGCGGAAAAGATCGCTGATGGCACGGTCACCCGGCCGGAGCCTTGTGATGGCTGTCTTAAACATTGTTCGCAATCGTTTTGCATTATCCGGGCCTTGATCCGTGCACAGCAGGGCGACGTGGAGACCGGCCTGGTCTTTACCGGCGAGAATGTGTACAAAATCAAAAAGATAATGCCAGTCAAAGAAATTATTGCCACATTGATTAAAGAAGCGGAAGAAACCGAATAACAAGGAGTGAAGAACTTGAAAAAACGCGTTGTTATCACAGGATTAGGCGCGATTACTCCAATCGGCAATACGGCGGAATCTTTCTGGCAAGCGCTTGTGGCAGGAACTTCCGGGATCGGGCGTATCACCCGGTTTGATNNGTATGACGCAAAAATTGCCGGCGAAGTGAAAGGCTTTGATCCTACCGCATTCATTGACAAAAAAGAAGCCCGTCGGATGGACCGGTTCACGCAGTTTGCGATTGCTGCCTCCCGGATGGCTCTCTCCGACTCGGGCTTGGATTTGGAAAAAGAAGACCGTTCACGGATTGGCGCGTTCGTAGGTTCGGGAATCGGCGGAATGGACACGCTGCATGACCAGTACAAAACTTTGTTTGAGAAAGGGCCGAACCGGATTAGCCCATTCTTCATTCCGATGATGATTGCGAATATGGCGGCCGGACAGGTATCGATCGCCTTTGGCCTGCAGGGGCCCAGCAGTTGCGTGGTTACAGCCTGTGCGACCGGCACGAATTGCATCGGCGACGCCATGAAGGTGATCCAGCGCGGCGATGCCGACGTCATGGTAGCCGGTGGTACGGAAGCGGCCATTTCACCGGCAGGAATGGCCGGGTTCTGTGCCATGAAAGCCTTGTCGACACGAAATGACGAACCGGAAAAAGCCTCCCGTCCCTTTGAAAAGGATCGTGATGGTTTTGTGATGGGCGAGGGTTCCGGCATTGTAATCCTCGAATCCCTGGAGCATGCGTTGGCGCGTGGAGCCAGAATTTACGCGGAACTGGCCGGGTACGGAACCAACGCGGACGCCTATCATGTGACTGCGCCGGCACCGGAAGGGGTCCAGGCCGCGAAGTGCATGGAACTGGCAATCAAAGACGCTGGATTGACGACTACCGATGTCGATTACATCAATGCGCATGGAACGTCCACACCACTGAACGACAAAAATGAAACACTGGGGATCAAGGCTCTGTTCGGCGATCATGCCACTAAATTGGCGGTCAGTTCGATTAAGTCCATGACCGGGCACTTGCTCGGAGCGGCCGGCGGAATCGAATGCGTGGCAACGGCGTTGACGGTGGTGAATGACATGATGCCGCCGACTATCAACTATGATACGCCGGATCCGGAGCTGGACCTTGACTATGTTCCCAATCAGGCCCGCGCGAAAACCGTCAGGGTGGCGCTGTCCAACTCCTTCGGATTTGGCGGCCACAATGCAACCCTGTTGGTCAAAAAGTTTGAAAAGTAAGCAGAGCCGGGAGCGTCAACTGGAATACTTAATGACGTCTCTCGGCTATTCTTTTCAGCGACCGGAGTTCTTGGCCGAGTCTTTGGTTCATTCGTCATATGCCCATGAGCAGGCCGGCGGCCATTATCCCCATAACGAGCGTCTGGAATTTTTGGGCGATGCCGTCTTGGATCTGGTGGTCAGTGAATGGCTGTTTCGAGCAGTCCCGGACCTGAATGAAGGAACGATGACGCAGGCCCGGGCGGCGGTTGTCTGTGAACGGAGTCTGGCGGGTGTGGCGCGGCAACTTCGACTGGGCGATTATTTGCTGCTGGGACGCGGTGAGCGCTCGCGGAATGGCGATTATCCCGACTCCATTCTGGCGGACGCATTGGAAGCACTGATCGGTGCTATCCATGTGGACGGTGGAATTGGCGCGGTGCGTGTTTTTTTGGAACGGATTTTAGCGGATGAACTTGTACGTGCACAACAGGGTTCATTGGTGCAGGACTACAAATCCCAACTGCAACAGGAATTGCAGAAAGTAGGTCCCCGGAGCATTGTCTATCAACTGATTTCTCAGAGCGGTCCGCCGCATAATCGGTTGTTTACCGTCGAAGTCTGGGTGGACGGGGAAGTGCTGGGTTCCGGATCCGGAAAGTCCAAGAAGGAAGCGGAACAACTGGCTGCGCAAGCGGCGTTGGCAATGCTCGGTTAATCGAAGCGATGGGCAGTCGGGAGAATATCTTGACTGCTCGCTTTATTTTTTGGAGGATTTCTCATAAACGTGCAGAAAGAGTAAGGAATGAAAAAAATAGCGCTGTGAAGGAGGTTCGATCATGCCTGTGTTGAAAGTGTCCGCAACTTCCAATCCCAAGTCGGTGGCCGGTGCGTTGGCGGCAGTAGTGCGCGAGCATGGTTCGGCAGATATGCAGGCGGTAGGGGCGGGCGCTGTCAACCAGTCCATGAAAGCGATAGCGATTGCCCGGGGTTATCTGGCGCCGGCGGGGATTAACCTGGTGGCCATCCCCTCCTTTGCCGAAATTGAGATTGACGGTCAGGAAAAAACCGCGTTGCATTTTCGGGTCGAGCCACGATAACGGTGGTTGCCGATTCGATTACACACCTGTCCGCGCTATCTGACGGACAGGTTTTATTTGTGTCGCCGGGATTCTCGTGTTAAAATTTTTTTGTCATGATTTGCATCATGCGGGTTGACTACGAAACAAAAGACTGGATGTGATGGTTTGCTTCTCAAAAAGTTCGAGGTCTTTGGCTTCAAGTCGTTCGCCGATAAGACCGAACTTGAGTTTAGTCCCGGAATTAATGCCATTGTCGGTCCGAACGGCAGCGGCAAGAGCAACTTGTCCGATGCCATCCGGTGGGCGCTGGGCGAACAAAGCATTCGGAACTTGCGTGGCGCCAAAATGGAAGACGTGATTTTTTCCGGCACGACGCAGCGCCGTCCGCTGGGGTTTGCCGAAGTATCGCTTACTTTCGATAATTACGATGCGCTATTGCCGCTGGATTTCGGCGAAGTGACGGTAACGCGCCGAGTATTCCGCTCTGGTGAGAGCGAGTATTACATCAATAAATCCCATTGCCGCCTCAAAGATTTGCAGGAACTGTTGGCAGGAACAGGTCTGGGCCGGGAATCCATGGCGGTGATCAGTCAGAACAAGATCGACGAGATCCTGAACAGCAAACCGGAGGAGCGCCGGCTGTTGTTCGAAGAGGTCATCGGCATCGCCCGGTTCAAGCAACGCCGTAAGGATGCCGTGCGCAAGCTGGAAGACACGGAACAGAACCTCACCCGCGTTCGGGATATCGTGGCGGAGATCGAGACGCAGATTGAGCCCCTGCGGGAAAGCGCCGAGAAAACCGGCCGGTATAATAAACTGTATTCCCAGTTTCTTCAATGCAAAACCACTCTGTTCATCAACCGGTACGACCTGGCGCAGGAACAACTGACCCGGTTGGCAGAAACTGAGAAGAAAACACTGGATGAAGCCATAGCCGCCACCACCCGCGTGTCGGTGGCCGATAGCGAACGCGAACTGTTGGGCGCCGAACTTGCCAATAACGATGAACAACTGCTGTACTATGACCGGGTTCTGGCAACCGTCAGTCTGGCTTTGCAAAAAGCCGACAGTCGTCTGCAGCTTGGCCGGGAACGGCTGGAACATATTGTTCAGCGCCAGGCGCAATTGTCCACGGAAGAAGAGCGGCTGACCGAGCGCCAGACATTCCTTGCCGGAACTTTGGCGGATTGCGAACAAAAAATGGCTGTCCTGCAAGCGGAAGAAGAGAATTTGGACCAGGAACTGAAGACGGCGACCGCGGTATTGGCTGAACAGAATCAGTCTCTCAAAACCCTGGAACAACAGATTCATGAGGCCCGGGACTTGGTGTTCGACCAGCTCCAGGTAGTTGTGGACGAAAGAAATAACCTCCGTCAGGCCGAACGCGAGATGGAACGGCTGGAACAACAAAAAGTTCGGTTGGCCCGGGAACGGGAGTCTCTGTCGGGAGAGGCCAGTTCGGCCAGCGAACTGCGCAAGGTTAGAGAAGCCGAGTATCAGGAATGTCTGCGGCAGGCGGAACAACTTCAACAGCGGCATATGAACCTGGCAAAAAATGCTGAACAACTGTCGGCAGAGCTGCGCCAGCACCAACAGCGGGAAAAAGATCTGACGGCCTGGCGGCAGGAACATTTGTCGAAACGCAAAGTTTTGGCTTCCATGCAGAGTGCCTATGAGGGGTTCAGTTTTGGCAGCCGGAATGTTCTTAAGAGTACACAACCGTGGCGAAGCGGGGTTTTAGGGGCGGTGGCGCAACTTTTGCGTGTGCCGGACGCCTATGTGACCGCTATCGAAACCACATTGGGCGCAGCTTTGCAAAATATCGTCACGGAAGATGAACGAACGGCCAAGGCAGCGGTGAACTTTCTTAAGGAAGGACGGTTGGGCCGGGCCACTTTTCTGCCATTGGAATCCATCCGGGCGCAGGGGGCCCGTGATTTTGAAATAGCTGCGGCCGCCGCTCCCGGAGCGGTAGGTCTGGCCTCGGCATTGGTCGATACGGATCCACGCTTTCAGGTGCTCAAGCAAATGTTGCTGGGACGAACCATCGTCGCCACGGATCTGGACGCGGCGTTGCGGCTGTCACGCGACAGCGGCCAGCGCCTGCGGATCGTCACGCTGGACGGTGAATTGATCAATCCCGGGGGAGCCATAACCGGCGGCAGATCTTCGCAAAAGGAACAAGGATTCCTGAGCCGGCAAAATGAAATTGACGAATTGACCCGCGAACTCAGCCTTCTGGAGGAACAGCTGGCTAAAAACGGGGAATTGTTGCAGCAGACCTCGGACAAGATTGCCGAAAACGAAGCGATTCGGCGTGACAATCGGGAGCAGCAGGCGCAAAATGAACTGCACAAAAATGATCTCGGCCGCGGCCTGATCCGGTGGCGGCAGGATGAGGAGAAGAGCCATCTCGCAGTGGATACCTGCCAGCAGGAAATTCATCAGACGGAAGAGCAGTGGCAGGAGCAAAACCGGTTGGCGGCCGAAATCCGAAAACGCCTGGAATTATTGAAGGACCAGGAAGCACAGAATAAAGGGAAAATCGAAGAATGGCAGCTGGAATTGTCTTGCACGCAGTCCAAACGGGATGCGCAGGACCAAATCGTCACCGAGCTGAGGATCCGGCAGAATGATTTTCGCCATCGCCGGGAAAATGCCGTGGCCGATCAAAGCCGCCAGACCGAGGAAAAAGACCGCCTAGACCAGCAATGGCAAACCTTGCAGGCAGAGGCCGCGAAAATTGGCGACCAGCGGGAAGAAACGGAATGGTCGTTGAAGGATGCCGAGTTCGAACGCCAGGACTTACTGACAAAAAATGAGAATTATCGGCTGTTCCGGAATGATCTTTATGCCGCGAAAATGCAATTGGTATCGGAAAGCCAAAAAATGGACCGCCTGTTGCGTGATTTGAAGCGACGGTGTCACGATCTTGAGGAAACGCTTCATACCACCCAGCTGGAAGTGGCCAAATACGAATTCGAAGTAAAGAACTGCCGGGAGCAGATCGAAACCCAGTTTCATGTTTCCTTGGCCGACGCCGCCCGGAACCGGCTCCAGGCGCCAGCCGAAGAGATCGAAAATCTGGCCCGGCAATGCGAACGGGAAATTCAGGAAATCGGCCCGGTGAATCCGACGGCAGTCGAAGAATACCGCCGGACAGCGGATCGCTACGAATTCCTGCAGAATCAGGCGACGGACCTGGAGGCGGCTGTGAAGTCGCTGCGGCAGATCATCGAGGATATCGACCGGACCATGGCGGAACGCTTTGCGGCCGGATTTGCCGAGATTAACACACATTTCAGCGACATTTTTGTGCGGCTGTTCGGTGGCGGCAGCGCTATTCTGGAACTGTCGGCTGCGGATCAGGTACTGGAATCCGGTGTCGAGATTTTTGTCCAGCCGCCGGGAAAACGGCGGCAGAATCTGGCGCTGCTGTCCGGCGGCGAACGGGCGCTGACGGTTATTTCGATCCTGTTTGCATTCCTGGCGTATCGGCCGGCGCCGTTTTGTGTAGTCGATGAAATCGATTCGGCGCTGGATGAGTCGAATGTCCGCCGCTTCAGCGAATTTTTGACCGAGTATTCCAAACGCAGCCAATTTATTGTTGTCACCCATCGTAAGGGTACGATGGAAGCCGCGGATATTTTGCACGGGGTCACCATGGAAGATTCCGGCGTCTCCCGCCTGGTATCCGTGAAATTTAAGGAAGACGGGAAACCAACAGAAGAGGGGCGAATGATGCGTGGGACTCTTTGATTCTCTGAAAAACAGCCTTGAAAAAAGCCGCCGGAGCCTGGCTGAAAAGCTGACCAGCCTGATTGGCGGAGCATCGGCGTTGGATGATGATTTCTACGATGATTTGGAAGCAACATTGATCATGTCGGATACCGGCGCCAGTGTGGCCCGACGCCTGATCACTGCCATCCGTCAGATCGCGAACGAAAAGCGTCTGCAGAGTCCGGCGGATTTGTTGCCGGTCCTGGAGCAGGAGATTGCCTCCATGATGCAGGGCTCTGAAATGCCGCCGATCCTGCCCGGACAGCCGCACGTCATCCTGATTGTCGGCGTCAATGGCTCCGGCAAGACGACCTCGATCGGCAAACTGGCCCATTATTACACGACGCAGGGGAAAACGGTCCTAATGGCGGCAGCGGATACCTTCCGGGCGGCTGCCGGCGAACAGCTGACACTGTGGGCGCAGCGCACCGGTGCTGACATCGTCTGTCACTCCGAGGGATCCGACCCCGCGGCGGTGGTGTATGATGCGGTTTTGGCCGCTAAAGCCCGCAAAACCGATATCTTGCTCGTTGACACGGCGGGACGCCTACATACCAAAGCCAATCTGATGGAAGAACTGAAAAAGATTCGTCGGGTGATTCAACGCGAGTTGCCGGCCGCGCCGCAGGAAACTTTGCTGGTACTGGATGCGGTCACCGGCCAGAACGCTCTGCTTCAGGCCAAGATTTTCCATGACGCGACCGAATTGACCGGCGTCATTTTGACCAAGCTGGAAGGAACCGCAAAAGGCGGGTTTGCCATTTCCATCCGGACGGAGCTGGGCGTACCGGTACGCTGGGTGGGACTAGGCGAACAGAAAGCCGATTTTGCTCCTTTCGACGCTGCGGCCTATGCCCATGCCCTGCTCCATGACAAATGATCACAGCGAATCCCTTCGGTCTTTGCCGAAGGGATTCTTATTTCCCGTTAACACGAGAGAAGCGAGGTGTGTAAGGGTGGAATCAAGAATACGTGGCAAAGTCCTTTTGTGGTTGCTACTGCTAATTCTGGCGGGCAGCGCTGTGAAAGCCGACAATGTTGCCTGGGCGGAACCGGGAGGAACCCTCCAGGTGGGTGGAGTAGGTTCGTTCAGCCTGCCGGACTGGCTGGNNAGGGCATGGACAACCAACCGAATGCCGGCATCCAATACGATCTGGTGGGTTTCTCAGCAGATACTTGGCACTATGCCCGTCTGGTCGCCTATAAAATGGATCAGAATCTGGGGGTGGCGTCGTTGCTGTTTGGCGTCGCCGAATCGAATCCGCAAGTGCTGGGAGAACTGGCCCGGCCGCTCTTGGAAAAAAGTCTGGCCGATAACGGCGGCAAAATCCTGGAATGGTCAACACCCAAAAAAACGCCTTTGGGCGGACGAAACGTGCCGGCGATATCAGCGCGCCTGATCATGACCGATAAAGTTCCGCTGCCGATGGCAGCGACCGTATATGTATTTTTGCATCAGGAGCGTCTGTTCGCATTGGGTTTGTTCTCGCCGGACAGTGATCGACAGTTTTGGGGGCAACAATTCCGGCAAATGGCGACAGGGATGAAATGGAACTGAAGCAGGCAAACCTTATTTCGTCAAATATGTTTCAGGAGGTGTCATCAACGATGGAACGGGTAAAAATAAAAGTGGATTTGGAAAAGTGTACGCGGTGCGGATTGTGTGCGGAGGTGTGCCCGTCCAGCATCATTCAGGTGCGGGAACAAGGTCCGACATTGATCTGGGATAAGGCCTGCATCCGGTGCGGCCATTGTGTGGCGATTTGCCCACAAGGCGCAATGGATCATACCGCCAATCCTCTAACCGGTCAGGTCGACGTGTCGCAGTTGCCCAACGTGGATGCGGCGACTGCGGAACGGTTTTTACGAAGCCGACGCTCAATTAGAAGTTACAAAGCGGACGCCGTGCCCCACCGGGACATCCTGAAAGTGCTGGAGGTGGCGCGGTTTGCCCCTTCCGGCGGCAATTCGCAGGGCGTTTCGTTTCTGGTTCTGACAGACCGGGTTATTTTGAAAAAGATCACTGAAAACGTCATTGAATGGTTGGAAGAGCAAATCCGCCAGGAAGTCGTCTGGGTGAAATCCTATGCCGGCATCGTGAAAATTTATCGCGATACCGGATACGATATCGTACTCCGGGGAGCGCCCAACCTAGTACTGGCACTATATGACAGCCGCAATCCGATCGGCCGCGACAATGGCCGGTACGCCTTGACCTATGCCGAACTGTATGCGCCATCGGCTGGGTTGGGGAGCTGTTGGGCCGGCTTTTTTGAAATGGCGGCTTTCGCAAATTATCAACCGCTGCTGGCTCTGCTGGATCTGCCGGCCGGCCAGGCGATTGCCGGTGCCATCATGATGGGGGTGCCCAAATACCGGTATCAGCGATTGGTGGACCGCAATCCGTTGAATGCGGTCATCCGTTGACCTTGCTGGGAAAGGAGCAATAATATGCGGTTTTCGTCGGATCGCCAAAGACTTCAACGCGACATCGAGGCCCTGGCGCAGTATACTTCCTCACCAGGGCAGGGAGTTACCCGGTTTTCGTTCACTGCAGAAGATCGCGCGGCGAGGGAATATATAAAGCAACAGATGGCTGCCAGTCATTTGCAAATCAGGGAAGACGCCGCCGGTAATGTGTTTGGCCGCCGGGAAGGCCGACGGAGTGATGCGCCGGCCGTCATGATCGGTTCGCACTTTGATTCCGTGAAAAACGGCGGGGCCTTCGACGGGCCGGCCGGCGTTGTTGCCGGTCTCGAAATAGCCCGGATTCTTGATGAGAACCAACTCATCACCGATTATCCGTTCGAATTTGTGGCCATGATTGAAGAGGAGGGAGGCCGGTTCGGCGCCGGTTTATTCGGCAGCCGGGCGATGGCGGGAAAGGTTTTTCCCACTGAACTTCAAAATTTGCGGGATCAAGACGGGGTCAGNNACTCGAGCCGGCGAATATCACGGCGGCGATTCGACCGGCCGATCAGCTTAAGGCGTTTTTTGAGCTGCACATTGAGCAGGGACCGATACTGGAGAATGCGAAAACGGCTGTCGGTCTTGTGGAAACGGTGGTCGGGATCGATCAGTGGGAAATCGAGGTGCAGGGTCGGCCGGACCATGCCGG
>DCTI01000257.1:1917-2153 GCA_002329525.1 Negativicutes bacterium UBA1444 | reverse complement strand
GCCGATATCGTGCAGGATCTGTATCGGCTGGGAAAACAAGCTGGTGCGGGTACGGTGGCAACAGTCGGCAAGCTGCAGGTTTGGCCGGGCGCCGGCAATATTGTACCGGGGACGGTAGTCTTTTCCGTAGATATCCGTTCCGCGGCCGCCGCCAAGATCCAACATATCAGCGAGGCGCTGCGGGCGACTGTTTATGACCTGCCGGAACGATATCCCGGCGTCATCACCCGGATAAA
>DCTI01000257.1:0-1897 GCA_002329525.1 Negativicutes bacterium UBA1444 | reverse complement strand
GAAGAAGCTCGTGCGTGCGGAATCACGACGCAGCGCATGGTGAGCGGGGCCGGTCATGATGCCATGATCATGGCCGAACTGACAGAGGTCGGCTTAATTTTTGTGCCCAGTCGTGGCGGCAGAAGTCACTGCCCGGAAGAATGGACCGATTATGAGCAATTGCAAAAAGGAATTGATTTGCTATTGTCGGCGATACTACGAATGGCGGAATTTCGAAAGCCAGACTAATATCTCCATGATTGGATATCAATAAGAGCCCGGTACAAGTGTGCTAAGATACCTGTAATAATACCTATAATAACTGAATTTGAATGATCAATAGCCGTTTTCATTCCGGACTATATGTGTTGAAACTTTGAAAATGGGTTCCGAAATTTTCCATCGGGTTAATTCTGCGTTGCGAGTCGCGAACTTTGTGTGCGAGAACCCGATAAAGATAGCGAAGATGTAAAGGGAAAACCCTTGACAGTACTGTGCGAATTCTGTATAATCAATCCATGTTTGAAAAGATGGTTCGGATTGGTCGCTTGTATGATCATTACGGAACGCTGCTGACCGAACGACAGCAAAAATGTCTGGAACTTCATTTTCTTCAGGACTGGTCGCTAGGCGAGATTGCCGCCGATCTCGGTGTATCCCGGCAAGCCGTCAATGATATTTTGCGCCGTTCTGAAGAAACGCTGGAAGAATACGAGAAGAAGCTCAAGCTGTTGCAACAGGAAGCGGTAAGGGCGGAGCGGCTGAGCCGGGCCAAAAATCTTCTGCAGGAGTCGGTCCAGGAACCTGCTTCAGAGAACATTTTGAAGGCGCTTCAAGAAATCGATGCACTCCTTGAGTTAGAGGTGGGAACGTAATAGTGTTGTTTTCAGGGTTAGCCGATCGATTACAGGGGATTTTTAAGAATTTGCGGGGTCGGGGCCGCCTGTCCGAAACAGACGTAAACGAATGTTTGCGGGAAATTCGCCTGGCCTTGCTGGAAGCCGACGTAAACTTCAAGGTTGTCAAAGATTTTGTTGCCAGGGTGAAAGCCAGGGCGGTCGGGCACGATGTTCTGGAAAGCCTGAACCCGGCGCAGCAAGTCGTCAAGATTGTCTATGAAGAATTGACCGAGATGATGGGCGGAGCGCAACGCGGCATCTCGATGGCCTCGGAGCCGCCGACTGTCATAATGATGGTGGGCCTGCAGGGTTCGGGGAAAACGACGACGGCCGCAAAACTGGCGCGTCAGTTTGCCAAGCAAGGCAAGCGCCCCCTTCTGGTGGCCGCGGACTTATACCGCCCGGCGGCTGTGCAACAACTTCAGACGCTCGGCAAGCAATTGGACATTCCGGTGCTGACGGTGGCGGGGGAAACGAATCCACTGGCCGTCGTACGATCCGTTCGTGAAACGGCTCTGTCCCAACTGCGAGATGTCGTCATCATCGACACGGCGGGACGCTTGCATGTTGACACGACCATGATGGAGGAACTGACCAATATCAAGCGGATGGTCAAACCTCACGAGGTTTTGCTGGTTGTCGATGCCATGACTGGACAGGATGCCGTTAATGTCGCGGAAAATTTCCATGGCGTCGTCGGAATCGATGGTGTGATCCTGACCAAGATGGACGGCGATGCCCGCGGCGGCGGCGCGCTGTCGATCAGGCAGGTCACGGGCAAGCCCATCAAGTTCATCTCCTCGGGCGAGAAGCCCGATTCGCTCGAGNNGATGGACGGCGATGCCCGCGGCGGGGCGGCGCTTTCCGTCAGGGCGGTGACCGGACGGCCCATCAAATATATCGGCAGCGGGGAAAAGGTGGAGAATCTGGAACCGTTTCATCCGGATCGCATGGCCTCCCGCATTTTGGGCATGGGGGATATGCTGAGCCTGATTGAAAAGGCCCAGGAGACCTTTGAC
>DCTI01000113.1 GCA_002329525.1 Negativicutes bacterium UBA1444 | reverse complement strand
AAAATTTCGCAACATGATCGATTTTTCTCCCCTGGGCATGCATCTATACACCTTAAACGATCAGGGAGAACTGCGTCTCAGCATGTCAAACCCGACGGCCGACCGGATTCTTGGCGTATCACACAATGAACTGCTGGGCAAGACCATCGAGGATGCCTTCCCTGCTCTTTCGGAAACCGAGCTGCCGGATTTATACAGGGCAGTCGCCCGCAACGAAATCCCGGCGCAAACATTTGAAACCACCTATGAAGACGGGCGGATTCAGGGCGATTATTTTGTAACCGTATTTCATATCGCCGACAACGCCATGGCCACCACCTTCATGGATATTACCCTCCGCAAGCGGATGGAAGAAGAATTGCGGCGCCATCATGATCAGCTGGAAGAACTGGTGGAAAACCGAACCGTCGCTTTATCCGCCGCCAACCAGGAGCTTACCGCCATCAACGAGGAGATGGCAACCCTGAACCAGGAGCTGCAGAAAACCAATCAACATCTTCTGAATGAAATCGAATTGCGCCAGGCAAAAGAACGCGAATTAGTTCTGCGCGAGCAACAGTACCGGGCAGCAACCCGCTTACTGACCCGCCCTGTCCAGGATGTGGACTCCACACTGAAATCTATCCTGGCGGATGCACTCCAGCTGGTCAAGGCGCCGGCCGGCTATATCGGCTTATACAATGAGATCGATCAGACTGTCCAGTTTCGCCAATCGATTGGCCCAATCAATTTCATGAGTCTAAGCCCGAGGCCCACCGACTGGGGAGTGATGGGCCAGGTCGTCACATCCCGAAGTCCCCAGTACATCGAAGACTATCGAAATTATCAGCATCGGGTCAGCGAACCGGCGTTTAGTCGTGTAGCCAGCCTGCTTTCCTTCCCATTGAAGCATGGTGATCGCCTGATTGGAGTCCTGTCGGCCCACTGGCTGGACGCGCCTTGTCACCTAGGCGGCGAAGCCATTGAAGTTTTCCGGCAATATGCCGATTTGGCCTCGACTGTTCTGGAACGGGACGAAATCCAAAACTAACTGGCCAGAAAGAATGAATTGCTGCAGGGATTGTCGGCCACCTCGGCCGCCTTGCTGGGCGAGCTTGATTTGGACGCGGTTTTGCGCGGAATTTTGGACAAAACCATCGTCCTGACAGGAATTGCTCACGGTTTTGTGTATCTGTTCGAACAAAACAGCCATAACGGCGGATTTCAGATTGGTCAGGGCCGCTACAGCGGCAACCATGATTTTTCCGCCGAATTGAATGGCGGGATTCTTTCGGAAGTCATCCGCACCCATAAAATGGTCATCATCAAGGATTATGCCCATTGGCCCCAACGCCTGAATACCCCGCTGCATCGGGAAATCACCCTGGTCATGCAGGCGCCGCTGAAAATTGGCGACAAGTTGATCGGGATCATCTGTCTGGCGGCATTCGGCGAAGCGGTATCGCTCGATCCTGATAAGCTGGAAGCCGTCGAACATTTGGCGTATATTGCCTCCATTGCGGTAAAAAACGCCATCAATCATGATGAGACGCGAAAACTTGCCTATTATGATACTCTGACCGGACTGGCGAACCGGGCCAATCTCAACCTATGGCTGGAAGCGGAAATGATCAAAGCCCGAAATGGCGTAACCAGCGGCGTTTTATTTTTCGTCGATCTGGATGATTTAAAGACGATCAATGATACTTTGGGGCATTCTCTGGGTGACGGCGTCATTATCGCCGCCGGCAACCATATCCGGGAAGCGGTCGGCCCGCAGGCGTTCATCGCCCGGATCGGCGGCGATGAATTTGTCGTAGTCTTGCCTGGGCTGAACGACCGCGCCGCGATCGGCACCCTGGCCGATCACTTAGTCTCTTCCCTGAGCCAGGAGTATAACATCTCCGGCGAAAGGGTACATATGTCAGCCAGTGTCGGGGTCGCCCTGTACCCGGAAAACGGACTGACGCCGGATGACATTCTAAAAAACGCCGACAGCGCCATGTACGCCGCCAAACGCAACGGTCGCAACTGTTGGTCGTTCTTCGAAAGCGCCCTGGAAACCGAAGCGTACGAAAAAATGGTTCTGACCAACAGCTTACGGCGGGCTTTGGAGCTGAATGAGCTGACGCTGCAATTTCAGCCCAAAGTGCAGCTGCCGGACAAAAAAATAACCGGCTTCGAGGCGCTCCTGCGCTGGAACAGCGCGGAGCACGGGCCGGTATCGCCAATAAAATTCATTCCCTATGCCGAACAAAGCGGACTCATCGTATCCATCGGCCAATGGGTCATCCAGGAAGCCTGCCGTTTCGTTCGCCGGTTGGCGGAAAGGGGGATCAGGGATTTGCGGGTGGCCATCAATATTTCGCCGAGGCAACTCTCTGAGGAACACTTCCTCGACATGGTCCGTGAAGCCATCGGGGACAGCTCGATTGCTCCCGAGCAATTGGAATTCGAAGTCACCGAAAGCATGCTCATTGAAACCATGGAGGAAAGCATCCGGAAGCTGATCGAACTACGAAACCTCGGCGTCGGCATCTCCCTGGACGATTTCGGCACCGGCTATTCC
>DCTI01000206.1:38648-58997 GCA_002329525.1 Negativicutes bacterium UBA1444 | reverse complement strand
ACCGCCATCAGTCCGGTGTAGAAGCCGGCCGCGCCGAGTGAAAAGCCCCGTTCCACTTTGAGAAAGGTTGGCCCCCAGGTAACGGCGACCCAGAAACCATACAGCGCCGTAAAGGTCGTAAGGTTGATCCGCCAAAGATCCCAATCCAGCAAAATCGCCCGATACTGCGACCAGGCCGGAGTCGGCGCCCCGTCCGTATCCGGCAGATACTTGGCGAATAAAAACAAAATCAACAACGAGGGCAACGCAACCGTCAGAATGGGAACCCGGACGCTGCCAAACCATTCATACATGGTGCCGCCCAAGGTCATCCCCGTGAGCAAGCCCACGGCCATGCCGATCCCGATCAAAGCGGAGCTGAACGCCCGGCGGCCCGGCTCGGTCTTGCGCATCATCATGCCGAACGAGGAAGGATAGAAACCACCGGCGCCCAATCCGTGCACAGCCATGCACAGAACCATCGCCGCGTAATTGCCGGTCATCAGGCCCAGGCCGATCGCGCCGGTTGCCGCTATCGCATAAGTCCAGACCATGACCCGTTTCATTCCGTAGCGGTCACCCAGGATTCCGGCCGGAATCTGTAACAGCAGGTAGGTCAGAAAATAGCTCCCTGTCAGCCAGCCGGCATCCGCCGACGACAGGGAGTATTCCGCCGCGAAAATCGACAGCAGCGGATAAACGACCGTCCGGTTGGCGTAGGTTACCGCCCAACCGGCGGCCAGGAGCATCAACATTTTCACTGGTTCACTTTTCCTTTATCAATGATTTTTTCACCGCGGCTCGCAGCTCAGGCTGCGAAAAAGCATAGCCCATCTGTTGCAGTCGTCGCGGCGCGACCCGCTGTCCATTCAAAATCAATTCATCCGCCATCTCGCCGAACAGAAGTTTTAACGGCAGCTCCGGTGTCCGCAGCCAGGAGGGACGATTTAGCGCCGTACCGATCGCTGCCGCCATTTCATTCATCGTCGCTGCTTGCGGCGCTACAAGGTTGTAGGCTCCCGTCATTTCCGGATCGGCAATCGCCCGGGTGACGGCAGCTATGACATCATCCCGGTGAATCCAGGAAATCCATTGCCGGCCGGTTCCGGCCGGTCCGCCGACGAAACAGCGGAACGGCAGTGCCAGTCGCTCCAGGAATCCGCCCGGGCCGAGGACCACACCCAACCGCAAAACAACCAGCCGAACCCCGACTTTGCATACCAGGCCCGCCGCAGTTTCCCAATCCCGCGCAACCGTGGCAAGCCAGCTTGTGCCCGGCGGGCTGCTTTCCGTAAAATCGGCGGTCGGATGCGTACCATAATAACCTACCGCGGAAAAATTGACAAAGACAGCCGGCGCGGCGGTATTGGCGGCAACAGCTGCCACGCAGGCATCGGCCAGTTTTTGCGTCAGGACGATCCGGCTGTCCCGGATTTTTTGCTTGTAGGCTTTCGTCCACCGGCCGCCGGCGATGCTTTCGCCAGCCATATTGACAATAGCGTCCACCCCGAACAGGATTGACGGTGGCAGCGGTTGGTCAGGCGCCGGCAGATCCCTGCGGGTCAGCAGACGGACTTCATGCCCCACTGCCGTCAGTTTTTCGACCAAAGCCCGGCCAATAAAACCGGTTCCGCCAGTCACCAATACCCGCATCGTCGCTCCTTTCCCGGCTCAGCCCTTCTCCCATTCCGCGCAGGCTGCGCCGACCGCCGCACCCGGCAGGACCTGGATTCCCAGTGCTGTCAGGGAACGCTCCAATGCGCACAGCGTCAAGGTCAGTTCATTGATACAGATATTTCCCATGTGGCCGACCCGGAAAATTTTCCCCTTCAACGGACCAACGCCACCGGCCACCACGATACCGTACTCTTCCATTTTTGTTCGGAAAGCAGCATCGTCGAGACCGGCCGGATATTTGACCACCGACAGGGTGTGCGCCACCGCATCCGCCGCCGTGACCAGTTCAAGCCCCAGGGCTTTCAGACCCGCCCGAAAACTGCAGGCAATCTTTTCATGCCGAGCATAGCGGGCTGCCAGACCTTCGTCCAGAATGATCTGCACAGCTTTGGCCAACGCCTGAATCAGATTTACCGGCGGCGTGGAAAAATACAGGGACGGATTGTCCATGATCGGCAGCCAGTTTTTCCAGTCCGCATAATAGCCTGCGACCGTGCCGAGCTGTTCCCGGCGGGCCAGCGCTTTATCGTTGAATGCCACGATCGTCAGTCCTGGCGGCGTGCCGAAGGCTTTCTGGCTGGTGGTAATCACCACGTCGATTCCGTAGTCTTGCATGGGTTCGGGTACGCCGGCGCTCGCGCAGACGCCGTCGAGAATGAAAAGAGTGTCGTATTTTTTTGCCAGCGCGGCCACTTCGGCCACCTGTCCCATAACGCCGGTCGAGGTGTCGACATGGGTCAAAGTCATGGCCGCGTATTTTTTCGATTTCAATTTTTCTTCCACGTCAGCCAGTCGCACCCGTTCACCGGCCGGCGCCNNCCAGAACATCCGGCACGATTCCCAGCGCCTTGGCCAGGGGAACGAAACGTTCGCCAAAATAGCCCTGGGTGAGAACGAGCACTTCTTCGCCGGCTTTGACGGTATTAATGAGGCCCATTTCCATGGACAGGGTCCCGGCCCCGCCAATCGCCACGACATGATCCGCCTGAAAAATCGTTTTCAGGCCGGCCAGACATTCTTTGTAAATTTGCACAAACGGGCCGTAGGTATGACCATAGGTTGGACCGGCCAACGCCTGCCGAATCGGTTCCGCCACCGGAGTCGGCCCGGGAATCATCACCAGAGGATTTTGTTTGATCATTGTCGCTCACTCCTTGTCCAGATATGTTTGCTCTTGTTTGGTTTCTCGCAAATCGTTCAGAATCCTGCCAAAGCTAATTATTTGTCTCGGCCGGAACGACTTTTTCTTTGTATTTTACAACCCGTGGACAAATTTCTCTGTCACAGCGACCGCACCCGCAACAACGGCCCACAATGCGTTTTTTTACGATGTGCCGGACAGGTTCCCCTGTCTCCTCAGCGCGTCGGGGCGCGGCGACGGCGCGGGCTGATGCTACCTTTACAACCAGCAACGCCAATAGCGAAAAGAAAGTAATCAAATTGGCGTATAGCACCGACGGGCTATCCACATAATAACCGTATAGCAACCACAAAAACACACCGGTCGTCATCATGACCAACCAGGCCCAAGACAGATCTCCCGTTGAACGGCTTCGCACCGTTTTCAACACCTGCGGGAAAAATGCGCAGGTGGTCAGCATCCCGGCGGCGATGCCGATCCATTCCACATTCCATGTCATCATTGAGCCGAATCCTCCAAACTGTTTGCGTATCGCCATCAAACCTTTTCAGGGAACTTGTCGGAAAAACTCCCAGATCGCTTGGGTGGCGTCGATATCGCGGGAAGTTTTGCCGATGAAGCGTTCCGGCAAATATTGAAATCCTCCCGGCCAAGTATGCCCGCCGCCTTCTACGATGATCAACGATATGGCGGCGCCAGGGGCGCAGTCTTTGAATCGCTCGGTACGAATCCTGGTTCCGTCTTGCGGGTCCCGATCGGTTAGCGTTGCCGTCACCGCCGCGTCGCGGCAGCCGTTATGCCCGGCCCAGGCAGCCACGGTTTCACGCACTGACAAAACTTTGCCGAAATCTTCAAACCCGGCCACCGGGCCGCCGTTCCAAGGAACGATAGGGTCGGCCGTGCCGTGAATGACCAGCACCGGTACTGGGCGCGACGGTTTGCAGACACTGGCCAGTTTTTCCGGCAGCGTGCCGGCCACCGTGGCGATGCCGGCGACCCGCTCCGCATGTTCGCAGGCCAGGCGCTGCGCCATCATCCCGCCGTTGGAAATTCCCGCGACAAAGATGCGTTTTTTGTCGATCAGCGATTCCGCCGCCAATTTTTCGGCAATCGCCAGCAAAAATCCAGCATCGTCCGCCGTTCCGTCCTGATCGTTCCAGCGGCGCTCCAAGGCGTCTGGATACACCACGACAATTTTATCCTTGTCCGCGATTTTTTCGAAGCCATGTTGCGTTATGGCGATCATGTCCTCGCCGCTGCCGGCGCTGCCATGCAGGACGAACAGCAAGGGAGCCGTTGAGTGAGTTGGAATCCCGGCCGGAATATAGGTCCAATAGGTGCGCAGCTCGTTGTGAAAATTGACCTGTGAAGAGGTCAGCCCCGCCGATGCGGCGCCGGCCTGACGGCTTGGCAACAATAGCAGCAACAGCAGGAGGAAAATGGGTATCTTGCGCACTCCGTTTCAGCTCCCTTCTCCGGCGTAACGAATCCATACCGAGGTCATGACCCGGACCGGCTTGTTGCCCTGCGGCTGCCACGCCGGATCGAACCGCCAGCGTGCGACGTTTTCCCGGGCTGCCTCATCCAGCGCTTTCACCCCGCTGGAGCGGCTGACGCCGATTTTGCCAACCCGCCCGTCTTCAGTCACTTCCACCAGCAGCAGCACCTGCAACGGCCCGGCGGACGAAAGATTCGGCGGCCATTGGATCGGCGGCCGTTCCTTAAGGCGCGGCGGCGTCAACGCGTATCCGGTCGACCCGCCTTCCCCCGGAAAACCGGGACTGGGTGGCAACGCGGCAGAATCGCCGCTGCCAATTTCTGTTCGGCCCGTCGCCGGAGTCGGCCCTCTGTCAGCCGATGCAACCGGTCGCGAGACAACGGTTCCGGCCGGATCTGTCGAATCGCGTTGGGCAGTCGCTCTGCCGCCGGGATTGGCCGGAACGGGCGACGGAGCCGGCGGCGCTGTCGGGACAACCTTGCCGGGAGTTCCAGTTGAAGTTTCGTTGGTCCGGGACGAGGTCGGGCCTGCCGTTGACTCTTTTTGTTCAGGCGCTGCCGGTTCCGTCGTCGGCGCCGCCCATGTCCACTCCACGTCCACTGCCGCTGGCGGAGTTTCGCCGATCAGCGGCCAGCCCAGGAAAAAGCCCACGATCACCGCATGGAAAAGCAACGAACAGCCAACCGCGATCCAGAATTCCCGTCGCGCCGAATAGGATCGGTTCATGGAACGGCCTCCACGGCAACGGTCAAGCGCTGTACACCCAGACGGCGCAGTTGGTTCAGGACATCCACCACCTGCCCATAGGCCGCGCGACGGTCCGCCCGGAGCACAAACCGTGAATCCCGGTCCCGGCGCAGTTCCGCTTCGACCCTAATCGCCAGCTCGTTCAGGTTGACGGAATCTTCGTTGAACCGCAGACTACCGTCCGCCATCACCGTGACGGGAACAGTCCGATGCGTGTCCATTTCGGCGGTGGAAGCCGACGGCAGTGTCACGGGCAAAACCTTCTGTTCCACCATGAACATGGTGCTCATCATAAAAAACACCAACAGAAAAAAAATGATGTCAATCATCGGAATGATCATTAACCGCGGATTCTCGGCAATCCGGCGCTCCCGGAATTTCATGGCTGACGTTCCGCCAGAGCCTGCAGAATCAGAGCGGCGGTTTCTTCCGCATCGTTGAGGATCCCGTCCAGCCGGTTCCGGAAATAAGCGAGCAGCACCAATGATAACACCGCCACGCACAAACCGGCGGCCGTAGCCACCAGCGCCTCGCCGACGCCGCCGGTGATCGCGAAGGGTTGGCCCGACCGCAGATTCAGTACGCTAAATGACCGGATCATCCCGATGACGGTTCCTAACAGGCCCAGCAAGGGAGCCAGCGTCACCATCAGGTTCATCAGATCGAGGCGTTGGCGCAAGCGAGCGGCCCCGCGACTCGCTGCCCCCTCCATGGCGAGTTCCGCCGCCCGGCTGCCGCGTTCCGGTTGACTCAGGCCGGCTGCCGCGATTTGCGCCGCAAAATTTTCATACTGGCGTGCGGCCGCCAACGCGGCGGCCCAGTCGCCGGCCGTCAACAAGGCCGCCAGTTTTTCCCGCATAACGTCGGCGCCGGCGGTCGCGCGCCGAAAGACCCGAAACCGTTCCACCGCCACCGCCACGGTCAACAATGATCCGGCCAGCAACAAGGGCATGACAAAACCACCCTTGTCGAACAATCGCCAAAACTCCTGCCAGGCTTCCATCATGTTTTGCCCGCCTTTCCTAACGGCTTGCCGCCGCGTCCGAAAAATACTGCCACACCGCAAAATCCTGACAGCCATAGGTCGTCACACGCCCCCGGATCATGGCCTGACCGTCGCCGACTACCAGTCTCCCTTCCAGATCGACCATGCGATAGCTCGGGTCGGCCGGCTGGTCCAGCCAGCGGTCCTGCTTCAGAACCAGCATCCCGGCGTTGTCCAGGGTTCCGGTCATCCGGAATGAACCGGCAGGTACGGCAGGATTATCCGGATCGGCCGAAAAAACGAACTCCGCCGTCAACTGCCGCGGATCGTTTTCCTGAAGCGGCCGCAAGTTCAGCTGCAACCGGGTCAGGCCCTGGTTGCAGACATAGGACCCGTACCAAGGCGCGGCCAGCAATAACTTTAACCGGTCTGTCGCCGCGGCCTCCGCCCTGCTCATGGAGGCTAGCGAGAATTGCATCACCAGCGCCAGAAAAAAACAACCCCATCGTCGTGCGTCCACAGCTGCTTCTCCTGTATTACCTTTACGTTAATTATTCGCTTTTTTTGTCCTTTTCCCTTGCTCGACCTTCCGGTTCTTGCGTGAAGGCAGGAAAGCATCCTGACGTTGCCGAAAATACAAAAGCATTATCTCTGGTCTATGACCGCAAACAGGGAGGTCCGGCATTGCCCAGACGGATCATCGTTATTTTTCTTTCCATACTGTTTTTGACCGGGTGCATGCCAAACGGCCAGCGCCCCTATGTCAATCTGCGGGATCTGGAGGCCCCGCCGCCGGAAACGCTTAAAAGAACCGGGGAAGCCCCGCTGCGCATCGTCGTGTCGCCTTCTCTGTCCAATCGCGACACCGCCGGCTATTACCGGCAGTTGGCCGATCATGTTGCAGTCCAGACCGGACATCCCACTGAATTGATCTATCGGCGCAGCAACTCGGAGGCGCAAGCCCTGCTCGCCTCCTCCGGAGCCGACATCGGCTTTTTTTCCACAGGAACCTATCTGTCGTATACCGGATCCGTCGACCTTGAAATCCTGGTGGTTCCCGAACGGGCCCAGGGTCCTGTTTATCAAGCGTTAGTCATCGTCCCCAGCGACAGTCCGGCGGAAGAAATTGCGGATTTGGCGGGAAAAAGCTTTGCTTTCAATGATTCGCTCAGTTTTTCCGGCGCTATCTTTCCCAGATACCTGTTGAAACAACTGAACAAGACGCCGGAAAACTTTTTCCGACAGACGATTTTTACACAAAGCCATTCCAAGTCGATGCAGGCAGTCGCAATGCATATGCTGGACGGCGCGTCCATTGACAGCATTGCCTTCGACCACGCCCGCAAAAATAGCCCGGAGATCGCCAATGCCATAAGGATCATTCATTTGTCACCCTCCGCCGGTACCGGCCCAATCGTAATCCGGCAGGATATTGACGCGGCAAAGAAGGATCTGCTGCGAACGGTATTTTTAAATATGCACCATAACCAAGACATGCGCAAGGTTCTGCGTGAGCTTATGTTCGAACGCTTTACGACCCCACAAAGCCATTTGTATGACTATCCCCGACACATTTTTACAGAAGTGAAGACTTCACCATGAAAAGATTGAAAAACCTGAGCATCTACCATAAGGTCCTCACCGTGACCGTATCCACGGTGCTGTTGCTCGGTGGGTTTCTTGGCTATATCACGCTGGAAGCCTTAAACGAAATGAATGACCGGCAGATCGAAAAACGGGGCGTTGAAATGGCCGGACATGTCGCGTCGCTTGTCGCCGGCCCCATTCTGGTCAATGACATCTATTCGCTGGGCGAATTTATCCACGAATTCCGAAGCGATACCGAAGACCTTCGGTACTTGCTGGTTTTTGACCATACCGGCCGTCTCCTGGCCCATACATTCCCGGTTTCGTTGCCCAAAGGCCTGCGAAATGTCAATCCGATACCCCTCCGCACCGAATCCCGGATTATCGCCCTGGATAGCGACGAAGGCGCCATCCGTGATATCCTGGTGCCCATTGAAAACGGCGCCATTGGCTACGTGCGAGCCGGCATCACCGAAGAACCGTCCAAAACCCTGATTGGTAAAACGACGAAATCCCTGCTGGCAATCACCGTCGCGTTCTGCAGTCTGGCCGCCCTGCTTGGGGTATTGCTGGCCCGTTTCATTACGGCTCCGGTCGGTCATCTCGTTACCGCAGCCCAAGCCATCGCCGCCGGAAACCTGGATGCGCGGGCGGAGGTCCGGACCGGTGATGAAATCGGCAGGCTGGCCGCCTCGTTCAACGAAATGGCGCAAGAACTCAAAGAAAAGGATCAACTGCGCGCCACCTTGCTGAACAAGGTCATTTCTGCGCAAGAAGAGGAACGCAAACGGATCTCGCGCGAATTGCACGACGAAACCGGCCAGGCATTGACTTCCCTGATTGTCTCGATGCGGGTGCTGGCGAACAAGGCGGCGGATGAAAAGCAGCGCGAACTCCTGTTAAGCGCCCGGGAAGTTGCCGCCGGAATATTGCTGGACATCCGTAACATGGCGGTCGAACTTCGCCCCACCGCTCTGGACGACTTGGGTCTCGCCGCGGCGGTACGAAAATATGTCGCCAACTTTCAGGAGCGTTTCGGCATCATGATCGGTTTTCAAGTCGATTCCGGCATCAACGAACTGGCCGCCGATCTGTCGGTGACCCTCTATCGGATCGTGCAGGAAAGCCTGGCCAATGCCGCCCGGCATTCGGGCGCCACCGCCATCGAAATCTCGCTGGAAATGCAGCCTGGTCAGGTATTGCTGCGCATCGCCGACAACGGGCAGGGTATGCCCGACGGCGAGTTGGAGAGAGCCGCCCGGGCCAACAGGCTGGGCATATATGGCATGCGGGAGAGGGTAGAACTTTGCGGCGGCGAATTTCTCCTGGAATCGAAAGTCGGCGCCGGAACCATCATTCTGGTTACCATTCCGCTGAAAAACAAAGGAGACAGTCATGGCAGCTAAAATTCGCGTCGCCTTGGCGGATGACCATCATCTCATCCGCTCCGGCCTCAAACTTCTGCTTGGCAGCGACGATTCCCTGGAAATTGTCGGGGAAGCGTCGGACGGCACTGCGGCCCTGCAACTGACGGAAGCATTGCAACCCGATATTTTGATTCTCGACCTATCCATGCCCGGCATGGATGGCGTGGAGTGTCTGCGCGAAATCAAGCGGCGTGGTCTCGCCACCAAAGTCATCGTGTTGACCATGTTCGAGGATGAGAATTATATTTTTACGGCCATGACTGCGGGCGCCAGCGGGTACGTGCAAAAAAGCTCCGTCGATACGGAATTGTTCCAGGCCATCCAAAATGTTATGGCCGGCCGAATTCACTTAAACCCCGCCAACGCTCAATCCCTGTTGTCCCTGCTCCTGGTGGGACGCCAGAACGAGAATGGAAACATCCCGCCGACAATTCCCCTGAGTCCCCGGGAACAGGAAGTCCTGCATTTATATGCCCGAGGCTTTTCACTGAAAGAAATCGGCGAGCAGCTCTGCCTGAGCGTTAAAACCGTCGATACTTATAAATCAAGAATCATGGAGAAACTGTCGATTAGCAAAAAGAGCGAACTGATCGCCTATGCCATCAGTCAAGGCCTGCTTGAACCATCGCCTCATAAGCAGTTCTAATGAGCTTTTGAAAGTCTTTCCCCTTCGATTGCTGGAAAAGGACGGCGAGCGTGTAAGAATTATTCCTACACGCCCGCCGCTTTTTTCTTATAGTGAATGTAAGCCTTATCCTGCTACCCGGTTTACTGCCGAATCGATAAAATATAAATTGCGAGACAACTTTGACAACATGCACGGGAGGCCATCATGTCAAGATTATGGCGCCGCTGGTCCTTTGATTTCAGCGAAGATCTGACGCAAATGAAAAAAATCGCCCGCGATCCGATACTACTCTCCGCTATTCTGCTTTGTATCGTTTCTTTGTCCATTTTTGTAGTTTTCCCGTTGTACAAAGTGCTGCAACAAAGCTTTTTCAATCCTGACGGCACATTTTCGCTGGAAGCGTACCGTTTGCTGATTTCCTCGGAAGAAAACCTGAAGGCGTTTTCCAACACGCTGCTGTTGGGAACTGTCGTCGGCATTCTCGCGACCGCCGTGGGTTTTTTATTCGCCTACTGCTACATTTATCTGGCAATCCGGGGCAAAAAACTCTTTAACCTGATCGCCATGTTGCCCATGATTTCCCCGCCGTTTGCCGTTGCCCTGTCCATCATTCTGCTGTTCGGCAGTCGGGGCTTTATCACGAATACCTTGCTGGGTCTCCGCGATGCCAATATTTACGGACTCAAAGGGCTTATTCTCGTGCAGACTTTATCGTTTTTCCCCATCGCGTATTTACTGCTGGTGGGGATGCTGAAATCCATCGATCCCTCGATTGAAGACGCCGCCCGGGATCTCGGCGCATCCCGCTGGGCAACTTTCCGCCGGGTCACCTTGCCGCTTGTCGCGCCCGGAATCGCCAACTCTTTCTTATTGGTCTTTATCAAGTCCGTGGCCGATTTTGCGAATCCTATGGCCATCGGCGGCAACTTCGCCACTCTGGCCACGCAGATCTATATTCAGTCGATCGGCAATTACGACGTTCAGGGTGGTGCCGCCGTGGCCGTACTGCTGCTGGATCTCTCCATGCTGCTGTTCATCGTCTCCAAGTATTGGGTGGAAAAAAAAGTTTATATCACCGTCACCGGCAAGGCTTCCCGCGAACGGCTGCCCATCCGCGAAAAAATCGTGGTCTGGCCGATTGCCGGCACTTGTTATGCCATTTCCATGATCGTACTGGCTCTGTACATTCTTATTCCCATCGGCTCATTCATCAAGCTTTGGGGCATCAATTACAGCCTGACGCTGGATCATTACCGTTACGCATTCGGTGTCGGCAGCAAGGCCATCTTTGACACGACTTGGCTGTCCTTGATCGCGACGCCGATCACCGGTCTGCTGGGAATGGTCATTGCGTTTCTGGTGGTCCGCAAAAGATTTATCGGCAAAGGATTTATCAATTTCGCCTCATTGCTCAGCATCGCCGTGCCGGGGACCGTCGTCGGCGTCGGCTACATTTTGGCGTTTAATACACCGCCCATTGTGCTTACAGGCACTGCCACCCTTTTGGTCGTCGCCTTTATCGTCCGCAGCCTGCCCATCGGCATCCGGGCCGGCGTGTCCTCCCTGCAGCAGATCGATCCGGCCATCGAGGAAGCGGCTGCCGATCTGGGCGCTTCCTCCCGGCAGATCTTCTTCATGGTCACTCTGCCGCTCATCAAAACCGCGTTCTTCAGCGGCCTTATCTACGCCTTCATCCGCAGCATGACTTCCATCAGCGCCGTGATCTTCCTCATTACCGCCAAATACAACCTCATCACCATCGCGGTGCTGGACCAGGTGGAATCCGCCAAATTCGGCGTCGCCTCGGCTTTTTCAACCATCCTCATCCTGATCGTTTATTTGGCCATTTTCATTACCAACCGCTTATTGTCCCGCCTGGGTGCCGGCAGTAAAAAAATCGAATTGTCATAAGGAGCTGCACGATGCGAAAAAAAACCAACATCGAATTGATCGGCCTGTCGAAAGAATTTGCCACGCCGGATAATGCCGGAATCTTCCGGGCTGTTGATAACGTTTCCCTGGAAATCGGGGCCGGCGATTTCGTGACTCTCCTGGGACCGTCCGGCTGCGGCAAAACCACCATTCTGCGCATGATCGCCGGATTTGAGACGCCGACAGCCGGGGACATATTGGCGGATTCGCGCCGTATCAACGACCTGCCGCCGGACAAGCGGGATTCGGCCATGGTTTTCCAGAGTTATGCCCTATTTCCTCATTTGAATGTGTTCTCCAACGTGGCATTCGGGTTGCAGCTCAAAAAAATGCCGGCCGGCGATATCGAACAGAAAGTGACGGCTGCATTAAAAATGGTTGGACTGGCGGGGCTCGACACCCGGCAGCCCAATCAGTTGTCCGGGGGACAGCAACAGCGGGTGGCCTTGGCCCGGGCCTTGGTCATGGAGCCGTCGGTACTGCTGTTCGATGAGCCGCTCTCAAACCTGGATGCCAAGCTGCGGATCCAGATGCGGCGGGAAATTCGCCGCATCCAACGCACCCTGGGGTTGACCAGCATCTATGTAACGCATGACCAGGCCGAAGCGATGAGTCTTTCCGATAAAGTCATCGTCATGAATCACGGACGGATTGAGCAAATCGGGACTCCGGACGAGGTCTATCAAAGACCGGCCAGCGAATTCGTCGCCGACTTCATCGGCATCGCCAATTTTCTGGATGCCGAAGTCATCGCCATCGAGCACGACGCCACCGTTGTCCGACTGTTTGGAGAAAAATTCCGGGTTCCCGGGTTTCGACAAGATCTCCAGGTCGGTGAGCAGGTACGCTTGGTGGTGCGCCCGGAAATAGTCCGGCTTGGCCGGGAGGGAGTTTTCGATGCCACCGTCACCTTCTCGACTTATATGGGCCCTTCCCAGGAGTACGTCGTGGACCTGAAGGGATATTCCCTGCAGATTGAAGACGCGGACCCGACCGGCCGGGAACGGTTCGCCGAAGGCGGCAGCGTCAGGGTGTCGTTCAAGCAGGAGGGGCTCCATATTGTGAAAAAGCGCTGACAAAACAATTTTCAATAAAACAAGAGGGGGAGAAAAAATGACCAAAAAAACGAGAGGCCTCGGAATGTTCCTGGCGGCAGTGATGCTGACACTGTCCCTGGCCGGCTGCGGCGGCGGTTCCCCGCAAAAACCGGCGGAGCCGAAGAAACCCAAAGAACTGACCATGTATATCGGCGTAGTGGAGCAACAAGCCCTGGTGATTGCCAAGGAATTCGAAAAATCCTCTGGCATCAAGGTCAACTTCGTCCGCATGAGCGGCGGCGAAACCCTCGGCCGGATCCGGGCCGAAAAACAGAGCCCGAAAGCCAGCGTCTGGTACGGCGGCCCGGCGGATTCATTCATAGCGGCCAAGAAAGAAGGGCTGCTCGAACCTTACAAGTCGAAAAACGCCGAAGGGATCGCTGCCAACTTCAAGGATCCGGACGGCTACTGGACCGGAATCTATCAGGGATATCTCGGCTTTATCCTGGACAACCGTTTCTTTGAAGAGCGAAAGCTGGCTCTGCCCAAGTCCTGGAATGATCTGTTGAAACCGGAACTCAAAGGGCAGATCATCGTCGCCAATCCCGGTTCCGCCGGCACGGCCTACACCGTATTATCCACACTCGTCCAACTGAAAGGTGAACAGGAAGCCCTGAAATATATGGGACAGCTGCACAAGCAGATCAAACAGTATACCAAGGCCGGCGAGGCTCCCGCGCGCTCCGCGGCCCTTGGCGAAGCCGCGGTAGGAATCACCTTCATCCATAACGGAATCCGCCTGATCAAGGAAGGCTATTCCAACCTGAAACTCTCCGTGCCGGAAGACGGGACCGGCTATGAAGTCGGCGCCGTCGGAATCATCAAAGGCGGGCCGGAGCCCGAGGCCGCCAAGATCTTCGTGGACTGGTGCCTGACCAAACAAGCGCAGGAACTGGGACAAAAGAACGGCTCCTACCAATTCCTGACGAACCCGGAAGCGACGCCCCCGGCCGAAGCGTTACCCTTCAAGAACACGAAGCTGATCAACTATGATCTGGCCTGGTCCGGCGCCAACCGCCAGCGGCTGGTGGAAGCCTGGAACAAAGCGATCAAATAAATAGTGGAAAAGAAACGGGTGAGGCTGTCAAACAGTCCCACCCGCTTCATTCATTGAATCCCGCTGCGACGATGCGCCCTGGCGGGTCTGGTTATTTCCTGACCGGCACGATTTCCAGCCAGTATCCGTCGGGATCGGCAATGAAATAAATCCCCATCATTTTGTTTTCATAGCAGATGCAACCCATCTTCTTGTGCAGTTCGTAAGCCGCATCGAAATCGTTGACCCGAAATGCCAGGTGAAACTCGTTTTCTCCCAGATTATACGGCTCTTTGCGGTCCTTCAGCCAAGTCAGTTCCAAACTGTGAGACGTCTTGCCGTCGCCGAGATAAACCAGCGTAAAATCAGGCTTTTCGATGCGCCGGACTTCGACCAGGTTCAACGCTTCCTTGTAAAACGCCAGGCTCTTTTCCAGATCCAGAACATTGAAATTGTTATGGGCAAAAATAAACTCCATCCGCAAAATCCTCCCAAATTTTATATCTGGCAAGTCACGATTCACGCCACGGCACGAACCGACTTTCTCCATAATTTTATCGCATTTTTGTCGATTCCTCCAGCCCCGCCGCCGGGCAGGCGAGCAAAACAACTACCGACAAAATTCTCAAAGTTCCCTTGTTTTTTCACGGACAAAAGTGTACTATTAAACAGTAATAGCGAGGAAAGAGCAACGCCGCTCCGATTTCCGAAAAATCGGCGGCGTTTTTCTGTTTCACCGATCGCGTACGGTCTTCTCTTGAACCGATTTTCCCGGAGGTCATTGATGAGTCGAATCACCCCCCTCTCGTTAGGGTTTGCCAATGCGATCCTGGTGCAGGAAACCGGTGCCATTATGATCGATACCGGCGCTCCCGCCACCCCGGAAACCTACCGCCAGTTTTTTGCCCGCTGCGCAATCGATCCGCAGGAGATCCGTCTGATCGTGATTACCCATGGTCATACCGATCACTTTGCCCACGCCCATGAACTCCGGGAGCTCACCGGCGCGCCCGTTTTGTGTCACAGCAAGGCTTTGACCGCCTTGCGAGCCGCGAAGAATCCACCGGTTCACCCTCGCAATGAACTGGGCGAAAGCGTTCTCCGGATGATTGCCGGCAAGGAACCGCCGGCATCGCAGCCCCTGGAGCCGGACATCTTGATCGACGATGAGTATGACCTGGCTTATTACGGAATCGCCGGCAAAGTCATCCCCACTCCCGGGCACACCGACTGTTCCGTTTCCGTCGTATTGGATTCCGGAGCGGTGATGGTCGGCGACATGATCGTGTCCTCACCGTTTACCGGCCAAGCCACGATCGCCTATTTGGCGGAACAACCTGAACTTCTTTTCGATAACGTCCGTCGTCTGCTGTCGTTTGGCGACCTATTCTATAGCGGCCATGGCGGTCCCTTTTCCCGCGAACAGGTTCGGCTGGCCCTGCAAGCGGAAGTATGAAGCCCATCTTGTTCGCCCCGAACAATACTCCGTGATTTTTTCAGTCAATCGTACATAGACACCCCGAACGCATTTTGCTATGATATAGGCAAATTGAACGACCCGTTCCCTTTTTGCTCACCATAGCATCAGGCGTTCCGGCGCGACAGCAATGAAGCTGACAGAATGATTTTCTGCCGGCTTTTTCTTTTTGCCGTGGGTTGTGAGTCTCTGCCCGCACATTCTTTCCATCCCTATTAGCCAGAAAGGACGGGACATGCTGATGCTGAAACTGAAGGACCTCTGCCAACTGCCGCCACTGCGCGACCTGAAGCTGGTCGCCGGCGCCGCCGGACTGGAGCGGACCATCCACTGGGTGCATGTGGTGGAACTCCCAGACGTCATGCACTGGACTATGGGGGGCGAGCTTTTGTTCATGACCGGGATCGGCATTCGCGATAATTTTNNCGATAATTTGGCCATTTTGTCCCAAATTATCGAAGAATGCTCCCGCCGTCGCGTTGCCGGACTGGTCCTCAACATCGGCCCCTATATTCCGGCAATTCCCGCTGAAATTCTTCAACTGGCGGACAATTTGACCCTGCCGTTGTTCGAACTGCCCTGGGAGGTCAAATTGGTCGAAGTGACCAAAGAAATCTGCAACCATATCATGAGTTGCCAGATGGAAGAAAAGTCCGTCCAGGACATCGTCGAAAATATCCTTTACGGCGATTGCGCCAACCCGGAAATATTATCAAGCCGGGCCTCCCTGTACGCCTACAATCTGCAGAAACCTCACCGGGTATTTATCGTGCAGTCCCGCCGCGAAGCATCGTCCGGCATCGCCAATTTGGATGCGGAGCAAAAAGTTTGGGAAGAAAAAATCAAAATCCAGCAAATCGTACAAGATACTTTTCGTCGGGCCGGCAAGCGGGTATTGTCCACCAATCGTTCCGACCGTCTGGTTCTGTTGATTCCTGCCGACGGCGGCATGCTGGAATCACAGCGGATCGAGACGATTGCCCAGTCAATCCTGCAGATGGCGCAATCCCTGCCGCTCAAGGTTCAGACCTATATCGGCTGGGGCAGTCCGTTTGAAAAGCTCCCAGAGGGTAAAACCAGCCTGGAGCAGGCGGATCTGGCCCTGAAAGTCGCCATGACCTCAGGCAAAAAGCACTATTTTGCTTATGAATCCCTGGGGTTTTACAAAGTTCTGTTCAACGTCTCCAGCCGCCACGAACTGGAATCCTTTCGTTCCGAAGTGCTGGGCCCGGTCAATGAATACGACCGGCATCACAAGGGCGAATTATTGCCCACGTTGACAGCTTTTCTTGAGGATACCGACAACTTGGCCCTGGTCGCCAATAAACTGCATATTCACCGCAACACGCTCCGCTACCGCCTGCAAAAAGTGGAGGAATTGGCGGGTCGCCGGCTGAGTGATACGCAGGACCGGATGCATCTGTATTTTGCGACGGTCGTTGACAAATATCTCAGTTTATAAGCAGAACAGCGCGGCTGCAAATGTCCGGCAACCTTATACCGCCTGCCCGGCAGGAAAATAAGAAGGGAGTGTAACACCATGTCCAAGGACCTCAACGTGGACGAATTGATCGACCTCGAACGGAAACATCTCTGGCTCCATCTCACCAACCATACAAACCTGGAAACCCAGGAACCGCAAATCATGGTGTCCGGCCAGGGGTGTCGGATCACCGATGCCCGTGGCAATGAATATCTGGATATGCTGTCCGGCGGCGTATGGTGCGTCAACGTAGGCTATGGGCGGGAATCGCTGGTTCAAGCGGCAGCCGATCAACTCCGCAGACTTTCCTACTATGCCGGCACGGTAGCGACGCCGCCTTATATCCATCTGGCGACCAAACTGGCCTCGCTGCTGCCGGAATTACCCAAAGTCTATATTTCCAACAGCGGCTCCGAAGCCAATGAAAAAGCGTTTAAGATGTCCCGGCTTTACTTTAACGTTTCCGAAAAGCAAAAGGGCAAACACAAAATCATTTACCGGGACCGCGACTATCACGGCAGCACCCTGGCAGTGCTGGCAGCCGGTGGGCAAAAGGAGCGCAGGGACGGGTACGGTCCCTTCCCGGATGGTTTTGTGGAAATTCCCCATGCCTGCTGCTATCGCTGTCCATTTGGCAAGGCATACCCCAATTGTGAAATCGATTGCGCCCGGACCTTGGAAACCACAATCAATAAAGAAGGTCCCGACACCGTGGCCGCAGTCATTCTGGAACCAATCACCGCCGGCGGCGGCATTATCCCTCCGGTTCCGGAATACTTCCCGATCATCCAGGAAATTTGCAAAAAGCACGAAGTTCTGCTCATCATCGACGAGGTCGTCGCCGGGTTCGGCCGGACCGGCAAAATGTTTGGCCACCAACACTATAATGTCACGCCTGACATCGTCACCCTAGCCAAGGGAATTGCCAGCTCCTACATGCCACTGTCCGCCACCATGACCACACAGAAAATCTTCGACCGGTTTCTGACTCTTCCCACCGATACCTTCGGTTATTTCCGCGACATCAGCACTTACGGCGGTTGCACCGCCGGCTGCAGCGTCGGCCTGGAGAACATCCGGATCATCGAAGAAGAAAAACTGGTGGAACACAGCGCCGTGTTGGGCAAGTATCTGCTGGACCAATTGAAACAGTTCGCCGACCACCCGATGGTCGGCGACATCCGAGGCCTTGGCTTGTTCGCCGGCATCGAAATCGTGGAGGATAAAAAGTCCAAAGCGCCTGCGCCTGAGAGCACCCTGGCGACGATCGTCGCCGACGTGAAAAAGCAGGGCATCCTGATGGGCCGCATGGGTCGCAGCGTTCCCGGGCTCAACAACGTTCTGACGTTAGCGCCTGCCCTCGTCGTAACCAAGGCCGAAATCGACGCTGCCGTCCAGGCGATTGGCGTAGCCCTGGGAAACTTAAAACCGGGAAAATAGCGCAGCAATAACAGCAAAAAGGCGACCGGCAGTTTCTTGAACTTGCCGGTCGCCTTTTTTCTATTCCGAAAAATCCAATCAGTTTATTGCGGCGGTTCCGTTGCCAGCTTCTCGGTTGCCAACTCCGCTTTTCCCCTGCCACGCAGTTTCTGCTGCAGTTTGTCAAACCAGATATAAAATACCGGCGTTACATATAGGGTAAGTAGTTGGGAAAACACCAAACCGCCGACGACAGCCACACCCATGGGTTGTCGGGCTTCCCCGCCCGCACCGTAACCGAGGGCGATTGGCAAGGCACCGAACACGGCAGCCAGGGTTGTCATCATGATCGGCCGGAAACGGATGACACTGGCCTCATATATCGCCTGCTCGGCAGTCAGGCCTTCTTTTTGCGTCAATTCCAACGCGAAGTCGATCATCATGATGCCGTTCTTTTTCACAATCCCGACCAGCATGATAATTCCCACATAGGAGTAAATGTCCAGTTCCATCCGGAACAGCATGAGGAAGATCAACGCACCGGCGCCGGCCAACGGCAACGCGGTCAGAATGGTAATCGGATGAATGAAACTTTCATAGAGGATACCCAATACCACATAGATGATAAAGACGGTCACGAACAGCAAAAATCCCATGTTGGCAAAGGATGATTCAAACGCCGAAGTGTTGCCTTCGAATTTGTCGGATACCCCGGCCGGTAGCGTCTGACGACCCACTGACCGAATTTCATCCGCCGTCGTTCCCAGAGCATAGCCGGGCTTCAGATTATAAGTGATGGTTGCCGCCGGCATTTGTCCGCTGTGATTCACCGACAAGGAAGAGAGCACCTCTTTGGGCGTACCCAGATTCGCCAAAGGCGACAAGGCGTTGGTATTTGTCTTGACATACAGCCGGTTAAAGATCGTCGGGTCGGTCCGGAATTTCCGATCCAATCCCAGATACACATCATATTGGTTGCTGGGCGTATAGATCGTGCTCACCTGGCGATCGGCAAACGCCGAATACAAGGCATCCTGAATCCGTTTGGCGGTCACTCCCAGAGAAGACGCTTTATCGCGGTTGATCTCCAGAATAATTTTGGGTGTCCGCAGTTGCAGGTTGGAGTTAACATCCGTGAGGCCGGGCATTGCCTTCATTTTCGCTTCCATATCGGTAGCCGCCTGAGCCAGTATCTCCAGGTTGGGGCTGGACAAGGTATATTGTCCCACACCGTAGGTCTGGCGGCTGCCCAGCGTAATCGGCGGCGGGTTGAACAGGTAGACCCGCAGGCCGGGAATGCTGTTTAACGCCGGCCGCAATCGGGCAATAATCTGATCGACGGATTCGGTCCGGTCTTGTCGGTCTTTCAAATACACATTGATCCAGCCCATATTGAAGGTCGGAGTACCGGCCAGGGAAATCGCGCCTTTGAGGCTGGGTTCCTGCATCAGGATTTGGTTCAGTGCTTCCTGGTGGTCGGCCAGATAATCGAACGATGCCCGGTCTTCCGCCCGCGTCCGCATCGTGAACATATTCAGGTCCTGGCTGGGGATCAGCCCTTTGTCGATCAGGGTAAACAAGTAGCCGGACAGCAGGAATACAGCCAGTGTAAACAACAGCACTTTTCGTGGATGTGCCAGCGATATTTTCAAAGTGCGTCCATAAGCCACTTTGCTCTGTTCGATGATCCGTTCGGTTAACGTAAGCCAACGATTTTTCGCGTCGCTCGCCGAATGATGCTTTAGAATATAGGAACACATCATGGGGGTCAGGGTCAGGGAAATGAACCCGGAGATCAGGATGGCGGCGGCGATGCTTACGGCGAACTCCCGGAACAGTCGGCCGATGATGCCGCTCATGAAGAGCAGCGGCACAAACACGACCACCAGGGAGAGCGTCATGGAAAGGATGGTAAAGCCGATCTCGCGCGAACCGGCCAGAGAAGCTTCCTCGGCACTTTCCCCCATCTCCATGCGCCGCACGACGTTTTCCATCACGACGACCGCGTCGTCAACCACAAAGCCGGCGGCCAGAGTCAATGCCATCAATGTGATGTTGTTCAGGCTGTAACCAAACATTTTCATCACGGCAAAGGTCGCCACCAGCGACAGGGGCACGGCAATCCCCGGGATAAAAGTGGCCCGAAGGCTGCCGATGAAGAAGAACACAACGCCGATAACGAGCAGGACGGTCAGAACCAGCGTAAATTCGACATCTTCGACCGACTCTTTGATAA
>DCTI01000206.1:31827-38575 GCA_002329525.1 Negativicutes bacterium UBA1444 | reverse complement strand
AAGTTTCGCTTTCCGTGCTGTCGACGGCCTGACCGATGTCCTGAATCCGCACCGGCATCCCCTGGCGATAGGCAATGACCAGTGGATTGTATTCCGCTGCCCGCATCAGTTGGCCGGTCGAATCGATGGTGAAGGCGATGGAGGAACCATGCAAGGTTCCGCCCGGCATGTTGACATTGCCCGCCGCCAGCGCATCATAGACTTCGTTGATGCCGATTCCGCGGGCCGCCATCCGGTCAGGATCCAGATAAATCCGCACGGCATAGCGCTGCGAGCCAAAAATTTGCGCCTGTGCAACCCCTTCCACAGTGGAAATCGCCGGCAACATCGATGTTTCCACATATTCCTGAACCTCGGAAATCGGCATCGTCTGGGAAGTGACGACATAGGTCATAATCGGCTGCTCGGCCGGGTTGGTTTTCGTGTAGGACGGCGGATAGGGCAAATCCTCCGGCAGTCGCCGCTGGGCCGCCGAAATGGCGCTGCTGACATCCTGGGTAACAGCATCCATGCTGCGGTTCAGGGAAAAAGTAATCGTGATGGTTGTGGAGCCCGTCGTATTTGAGGACGACATCGATTCAACGCCGTCGATCGTCGAAAATTGCTTTTCCAGCGGCAAAGCGACGGAAGAAGCCATGGTTTCCGGGCTGGCTCCCGGCAGGACCGCCCGGACCTGGATCGTCGGATAATCGACATTCGGTAAATCATTCACCGGCAATTGAAAATAACTGGCAACGCCAAAAAAAAGCAGGCTGATCATGACCAAAATCGTCATGACCGGCCGCCGTATCCAGAGAGCGGAAAAATTCATTTTGCCCCACCGCCCTGTTTGCCAGTTGTAGGTGCACCAGCCGGAACCAAGCTGTCTTTAATGCTCACTTTGGAACCGGGGCGCAAGTTGACCTGCCCATCCGTCACGACAATCTCACCGGCATTCAAGTTGCCCTCGACCACCGCTGTTTTTCCGACCACGCGGTTCTGTTTGACCGGCCGGGCTTCGACCGTCATATCATCTTTGACCACAAACAAATAATTCCCCTTGGGACCAGTGTTGACGGCCTCAACCGGCACCACCAGCGCATTGGCCTGCGTTTCCAGCAATAGGGTTACCCGCACAAACTGGCCCGGCCACAACTCTTTGCCCTGGTTGGAAAAGCGAGCCTTCAACTGGATAACCCCAGCAGATGTGTTCACCGTATTATCGACGAAAGTCAATTCACCGTTCTCGACCCGGCTGTTCTGATCGGCCAGGATGGCCGTAACTTTCAGGGGGCCCTTGCTCTGGGCCGCCAGAATATTGCGCAGCTCTTTTTCCTGAACCGTAAAACTGACTAAAATCGGTTCGATCTGGTTAACCACCAGCAGTTGCGTCGCATTCACCGTCGCCAACGCGCCCAGATTCGCCAGGAAGGCGCCGGTACGACCGTCGATGGGCGAACGGATATAACAATTGTTCAGATCGATTCGGGCGCTTTCCACTGCGGCTTGCGCCTGCTGAACCGTTGCTGCCAGGGCGCGCGCGGACGAAGTGGACTGCTCGTATTCCTGGCGAGAAACTGCACCTTGACTGAACAAGGTCTCATAACGCCGGGCAGAAGCAGCGGCAAAATTCGCCTGATCCGTGTCATGCGACAACAGGGCCTGGGCCTGGGCCAGTTTCTGAACGAAGGGCGCCGGGTCAATGGTGATGAGCAAGTCGCCGGCTTTCACTTCCTGGCCTTCCCGGAAATGGAGTTGCTGAACACGGCCGGTTACCTGCGGCAAAATGACCGCAGAGTTGTAGGCGAGGACGTTGCCTACGGATTCCACTTGCAGCGGCATTTCGCGCACTTCGGCCCGCCCGGCCATGACCGGAATCACCGGCGGCTGCGCCGACTGTGTACGATTACTGCAACCGGCCAGGGCGAGAGAAATGAATATGCCCGTAGCCCCCAACAATAATGGCCAAAAGATCGGCCGGCCCTTTTTCACGCAAGCAACCCTTCTTTCAGAAATCCTAAAATCTGCGCAAAAATCAGCTTGCAGACCTGACGAATCCGCAAACTGATCGAAAGCCCTTTCCATTATCAAACCAACCTTTGAAGAAGTCAATCTGTTCAGGTTAGCACTACTTAATAATTCTACTAAAAATCATCCACAAATTTGTGACGAATTTGTGAACTTTCTAGTTTTATTACTTTGCGAATAGTGCAGACAAACAAAATGATCTGTGGAAAGCCCATCAGTAGGCCCTTTACAGCCCACTTTGTCATTTCAGCGCGAACATTTTTTGTGGTAGCCGGCCCATCTCCAGAAAAACAGCTGCGTTTCCGGCGATCGCCTTTTCCATGTAATCGGTCCGAACTTTGTCGATCGGCCGGTGGCAGTAGAATTCCTGCATCGGCGAATAGCCGATGGCCGGTTTTTTATCCCGGCCGCAAACGACCGACAAATCGGTGCCGAAGTCCCAATAGCCGAACTTAACCGGTTGCCCGACACTGGTCAGTCCTGTTGCCGCTGCCTGAACAAATGGATGCGACGGAGCAATTTTCCAGGGTTCCTTGAAATTCGGCAAAGTCGCCGTTTTCCCGGTATAGGAGGTGCGAGGCACGGCGGCGACTGCGACCTTGGCCCGGAATTGGGGATCTTGGTTCGACAATTCGTCAATAATGCTTTGGATTTGCAACAGACAACTTGTCGCGGATTCACCCGGCACCAGCCGACGATCGTAAGTGATCTGGCAACGGTCCGGCACAATGCACAAAGCCCCCGGCGTGCAACTGATAACCGTCAGGGCGATGCTGGAACGCCCGAGTTCTTCATCCTGAATTGCCTGCGCCGCCACAGCCTGCTCTACACGGTCGATAAAGGCCGTAGCCTTGTTCACCGCGTTGACCCCCAGCCATGGCGCACTGCCGTGGGAAGTGACCCCTTCGATAGTCACCTGCAGTTCCACTCTGCCCCGATGCCCCAGATAGAGTTTCAGGGAGGTTGCTTCACACGATACAACTCCGTCATAATGCAGGCCATGCGCCGGCAGCGTCTCATCAATCAAGCCGGTCATACCGAGCTGTTCGGCGGTTTCCTCCAAGACGACCCCCGTAAACATAAACGTGCCGGGAAAATCCCAGCCTTGTTCCCGCAACTTCAGCAACAAGGCGCCGGCATAAACTTGACACGCCCCGCCTCCTTTCACATCGGCGGCCGCCCGGCCATGGATCACCTCCGCGCTTTCCGTCCCGCTGCGGTCCTGGTTTTCCATTTCGTCGATATCGACCGCCGCGCCGTAGGGATCATAGCCCAACCATTCCGCCGGGTCTCCCGGATCGACATGATCGAGGTGCGCATTGTACATGATGGTCGGACCGGGCCTGTTCCCCCGGATAATCCCGACCACATTTCCCCAATCGTCTCGGAATGCTTCGTCATAACCGAGCTGTTGCATTTCCGCCAGGTATAAATCGGCCACGCCTTTTTCCGCTCCCGGCAATGCCGGCACACGGATCAGGCGGCGGCAAAAATCCACTGCCGCCGGTTTGAGGTCGGCGGCGATTTGCGTCAAAGGGTTCGTCATCTTCTTTTTCCTCCGTCACTTGTCGATAGTTTGTCGCGGCGCCGCCGAAAACACTGCCGCGGGGGCGAGCTCTTCGGGAAAATTTCGGGCCACGTCGCGAACCGCTCGCAACAGTCCCTCCAGTTCCAGCGCGTAACGCGGCAAATATTCCTCAAGATTGGCATCCAACTTGCGTCCGTTGATTTCGGTCGTTGCTTTCTGCAAGGTGCTTATTTCCACAACCCGCACTTCCTCTCGCTGACTTCCGGATGGGCCTGCTCGAATGCGTAGGCCACCCGAAACACTTTAGCTTCGCCAAAGGGTTTCCCCTGGATCTGGAAGCCGATGGGCAAACCGTCGGCGCTGAATCCACAGGGCAGCGACAATACCGGGTATCCGTTGAAATCCCCCAGTGAAGTCAAAAACATCAGCACGGGATGCACCCGCGGATTGACCGTTTCCTGTCCGAACATTACAGTCGGCGTCCCGATCGGGAACGGCGGCATGACCACTGTTGGCGACAGGAACACGTCAATCTCCCGATAAATTTCGGCCCACTTCTGTCGGTCCTGCTGCCGTAACCGCTGCGCGTTCACATAGGCCGAAGCCGGGATGTACTGGCCTTTTTCCAGCCGATAGCGAATACTGGGCCCATATTTCTCACCGCAGCTTTCCAAGTTTTGCTCATGATAGGTGTAGGCCTCCGACATGGTCAAAATACTGCCCACAGTAAACGCGCTGCGATCGGGGTAGCTCAATTCCCGCAACTGCGCCCCCTGATTCTCAAACCAGGCGACGACCTGCGTAAACGCCTGATCCACTGCCGGTTGCAGCATTCCTTCATGGTAGCGCGGGCAAATGCCGACTTTCAGGCCTCGAATGTCCAACGGCTGTTCGCCGTCCAGCCCGGCGGTAAAATTCTCCGTCGGAATCGCGGCGGAGCCGACATCGTCCGGGTCGTAGCCGGCCATCGCCGTCAGAACCGCCGCGGCGTCCCAAACGGAGCGGGCGATCGGCCCCGTATGGTCCATCGACCAGCTCAGTGGAATCACGCCCCGCTTGCTGACCCGGCCATATGTGGGCTTAATTCCGACTACCCCGCAGAACGACGCCGGGATCCGGATGGATCCGCCGGTGTCCGTGCCCAGGGAAAAGGTCGAACTGCCGGCGGCGACCGCGGCGGCGGACCCGCCGCTGGAGCCGCCGGTTACCCGTCGGGGATCCCAGGGGTTACGGCAAGGTCCGAAGCGATCATTTTCACTGGTCGTGCCATAGGCGAACTCATGCAGATTATTCTTGCCGACCAATACCGCGCCGGCGGTTTCCATCGCATCAATGACAGCGGCATTCGTCGCCGGCACATTCCCCGCCAAAACGGCGGACCCCGCCGTGGTCGCGATGCCCCGGGTCATATACAAATCCTTGGCGGAATAGGGAATTCCGTGCAATGGCCCGCGGTAACGTCCCCGCAAAATTTCTGCTTCGACGGTCGCGGCGGCCTGTAACGCCGCATCGGCCGTCACGGTTATAAAGGCATTGATTGCCGGCTCCGTCTGTTCGATCCGTTGCAGGCATTCCTGCGTCAGTTCCACCGGCGACACCGCTTTTGACCGCAGTAACGGTGCTAGTTCCCGAATCGTTTTTTGCATGAGGACCATGGCAGCGGCTCCTTTCCCGGTATCTCTCGTTGCCACTATTATACCGTAAGGAAGCGATGGATGACTTCGCCGGACAAATTTTCCATGGCGCCGGCAGTCACTATTTCGCCTTTTTGGATGATCAGAAAACGATCCGCCAGCCGGCGGGCGAATTTGAGGTTCTGCTCTACAATGACTATAGGAATCCGCATGGCTTTGTGGATGCGTTTCAAAATATTGCCGATTTCCGCCACCACATTCGGTTGGATTCCTTCGGTAGGCTCATCGAGCAACAGCGCCTTCGGATGGCTCATCAAGGCCCGGGCAATGGCCAGTTGCTGCTGTTGGCCGCCGGACAGGACTCCCCCTTTGCGATGCAGATGCTCCGGCAGAATGGGAAAGTAGTCGAAAACCTCGTCCATTCGCGCTTTGATTTCCCGGGTATGGGACAGTGCGCCCAATTCCAGGTTTTCCCGAACCGTAAGATTGGGAATAATTTCCCGCCCCTGCGGCACGTAGGCAATTCCTTGGCAGGCCCGCTCATACGCTTTCAGCGAAGTCAGATTCACGTCGCCCAAACGAACCGTCCCCGTCTGCATGGGCAACAAACCGATCAGACTCTTCAGCAGCGTTGTTTTGCCGACGCCGTTGCGCCCAAGGATTGCCAATTTTTCCGAAGAATCGACTGCAAACGAAACATTGTTCACGATCCGGCTTTTGCCATAACTGACGGAAACCGCATTGACTTCCAACATATCACGCCACCGCCTCGTCATCGTCTTTCAGGTAAACCTGGACGACCTTCGGATTCCGTTTTACTTCGTCAAAGCTGCCTTCGGCCAACACTTTCCCTTGGTGAAGTACCGTTACGGTTTCGGCGACTTGTTCGACAAAATCGATGTCATGTTCCACCACGATCACGGTCTTGTCTTTCATCATCGTCTTGATCATCTCGCCGGTTTTATAGGTTTCATCCGCCGTCATTCCCGCAGTGGGCTCATCCAGAGTAATCAGGCGCGGTTTCTGGGCGATGACCATCCCCATCTCCAACCATTGCCGCTCGCCGTGCGACAGAGAGGTGGAAATCACGTCCCGTTTCCCGTATAAATTGATTTGCTCCAGAATGGTCCGGATTTCATCGGCAATCGCCCGGCTCTTTCTATACAAAAACGTCGTAAGAACGCTGCTGTGGCCAGCCAACGCCACCTCGACATTTTCGTAAACCGTCAGATAGTCGAAGAGATTGGGGCCCTGGAATTTGCGGCCTACTTTAAATTTGCCGGCGATTTCGTGCGGGCTGCGGCCGCTGATGTTCTCGCCGGCCAACAAAATTTTGCCGCTGGTCGGCGCTGTTTTGCCGGTAATCATGTCGATGACCGTCGTCTTGCCNNGCGCCATTGGGCCCGATGATCACTCGGGTTTCCCCCTCCGCCACCGTGAGCGAAACCTTGTCCACGGCCAAAAAACCGCTGAAGCTTACGCTAACATCCCGCAATTCCAAAAACGCCATGTTTTACACCTTCCCTTTTACTGTCGCCAGTTCGCCGGCCGGCAGCGGTAAATCCTCGTCTTCGACCGC
>DCTI01000206.1:0-31760 GCA_002329525.1 Negativicutes bacterium UBA1444 | reverse complement strand
GCCAGCATCGCGCTGCCCAGGGCCAACAGCCACGCATCCTCGAAATGCTCGGACAACAGGCTTTCCATCCAGGTCACGATAAACGCGCCGACCATCGCTCCGGTCAGGTTCCCGCGGCCGCCCACCGCCAGCCAGACCAGAACGGAAGTGGAAAACACAACGCCGATATTGTTGGGGGAAACAAAGGAGTGTACCGGTATGTAGAGCATACCTGCCAAGCCGGCCATCATGCCGGAAATCACGAAAACCTCCAATTTGAAAGTCGCCGGGTTAAAGCCCAGAAATTGCAGACGGCTTTCATTTTCGCGCACCGAGCGCAAAATCATGCCAAACCGGCTGGCGGTCAGCCAGCGGCAGAACAGATAAACCAGCAAGCCTACCATCAGAATCACGTAATACTGCTCGACGATCGATAGCAGTTCCCCGCCAACGCTCATCGGCGGNNCCACTGATGCCATTGGCCCCGCCGGTATATTTTTGTTGATTGGTGAAGAACAGTTCCACGAGTGAAGCCAACGACAGGGTAATAATGTTAAAGAATACACCTTTCACTTTACTGCGGAAGATAAAGTATCCCAACAGGCCGGCCACCAAACCGGGAACGAGCATGCCCAGCGCGATCGCCACCGGCGTACTGTGCAAAACCTGCATGAACCAGGGGACTTCCGTCACCCCGAAGCCGCTCATGAAGGCCGGAATCCCGTCACGGGTGGCATACGACAGTGCCAGCACATAACTTCCCAATCCGAAGAATATCGCCTGGCCCAGGTTCATCAAGCCCGCGCTGCCCCATAGAATATCCAGGGAAAGCGCGAAAATGATATACACGATGCACTTACTCATCATTTCCACCCGGAACAAAGAGCCAATCACCGGAAACAACGCCAAAAAGAGAAACAACAGGATATCAATACATTTTTCCCAGCCCAGCTCTTTCAGTTTTTCCAACATGCCGCTCACCTCTTCTCGCTTGCAAACAAGCCTTCCGGCTTAAAGCGGATCAGTACGATGATAATCAGGAACACCAATACTTTGGCCGTAATTTCGCTCATATAGCCGGCCATGAGCGTGACCGACTCGCTGATCACCGTCGAACTGGCCGCCGTCCCGATGATCGAAGTGACGCCACCAAGGACGACGGTTAGCAGACCGTCCACCAGATAATACGACCCCATCAACGGCATGACGCTTTTCACGGGAGCGATCAAGGCGCCGGCCAAACCGGCCAGGCCGGACCCACAGGCGAAGGTCAGAGTATCGATGCGCGCCGTGTTGACGCCGAGGCATTGCGACATACTGCGATTCTGCGTGACTGCCCGAAGTTGCATGCCAAAGGATGTTTTAAAAAACAACACCAGCGTCGTCGCCAGAATCGCCAGAGCGACAATGATCAGAAACACATTGTAATGGGGAATTACAATTCCCTGCAGCGAAAAATGCCCGGCCAGCGGCGGTCCGACAAATTTATCCTCCGGGCCGAACAGCATCCGCACCGTTTGCTGCAGAATCGTCGACAGCGCAAATGTCGCCAGCATGGTTTCCGCCACCTTTCCGTACAGCCGCTTGATCAGCGTCACTTCGACGATGGCCCCGAATAAGGCGGCCGTCAGAAAGGCCAGCAACATGGCCAGAAAAAAGGGCCCGTGGAAAACGGTAGTCACAAAGTACGTCACATAGGCGCCAATCATGATGAATTCGCCATGCGCCATATTAACGACGTCCATCAGGCCGAAAATGATGACCAGCCCCAAAGCAGTGATAAACAGCATGGCTGATACACTCAGACCGTTGATTCCTTGTGAAATGAACAGCTCCATTCTTCCCCGCTCCTTTCCCGCTGATGGCTCCCCTGTGAAAAGTGCGTTTGCCGAAAGCGGAAATCGCCGTTCGACAAACGCACTTCATTGTGCCTCCACTTATAAGTTGCGCCTAAAGGTTGCGCAAAGGCAGATTACAGTTCCGGCTTTACCAACTGCTTCGAACCGTAAACGATCTCAAATGTGCCATCGGGTTTCACCTTGCCGATGAAGGATTGCAGCCAGGTATGATTGTTGTTTTCATCCACCTTGATTTTCCCCTGCGGCGAATTGATTTCCAGCCCTTTGAACGCTTTCACCAGAGTGGGACCGTCGTAGGCCGTCGCCTTTTCGAGGGCTTTTGCCAGGAGATAAACGCCATGATACGCGCCCTCGGCCAGGTTGGTCACCGTCGTGTTGTCCTGGAATTTACTGTTATAGGCGGTCACAAACTTTTTGCTCTCAGGCGTGTCCAGTACCTGGAAATAATCAAACGAGCTGTAATGGCCGGCTGCTGCCGCCGCACCGATCCCCTTGATCGTCGCTTCATGCGTCGCAATGGAGCAGATGGGAATATCTTTGGCCAAAATTCCGTACTGTTGGTACTGCTTGTAGAACGGCACCACACTGTCGCCGGCTACTGCTGAAAAAACCACGTCCGGTTTGGCCTGTTTGATTTTGTTGATCAACGAGGAAAATTCGGTATGGCCCAGCGGTACAAATTCTTCGCCGACTATCTGCCCCCCCGCCTTTTCTAGCATGGCTTTGGCCTTTTTCACACTGGTCACGCCGAATACATAATCCGAACCGACAAAGAATACTTTCTTGCCCAGGTTTTTTACGATCCAGGGGATGAAGTCCGCGCTTTGCTGGCTTGGTATCGAATTGGTATAGATCACGTAGGGGGAGGGTTTTTCCCCTTCATAATAAGTGTTGTAAAGCAACAAGGATTTATTGCGCTCCACATCCGGGATGACCGCCAGCCGCGTTGCGGAAGAATTGGTGCCGACCGTCGCCACGACTTTGTCCTGCAAAATCAGTTTTTTGATTTTTTCAGTGGCTTTCGCCGGATCCGAAGCATAGTCTTCATAAACCGGAATCAGCTTTTTCCCTTTGATCCCGCCGGCGGCGTTGATCTCGTCAATCGCCAGCTTCGCGGCGTTAAGCATCGGCTTTTCGGAGATGGAGAAGGGGCCGGTCGTCGAATACAAAACCCCGATTTTGATGCCGTCCGCCGTTGCGTCGGCGCCTGCCTTGGCCGGCGCTTTTTCCGGCTTGCCGCAGCCTGCCAGCAGGGCTATGGCCACCCCCATGGCCACTAGGAAAACCAGCCACTTGTTGCGCACTTTCATCTGTACTCCTCCTCACTGATTGCCCGGCAACAACAAAAAAGCTCTGCTCGATCGAGCAAAGCCTCATTGCTTGTGCCTAACTGGCCGCTGTTGATTTTTTTAGATTATAGCATCTGGAGTTCCCGAAACACAATGTCGGAATGGCCAAAACTGATTGGTCATGCGCACAGGCAAGCGATTTTCTACCAGGAGTAGTTTACGGACAGCTGCGCCTGAGCCCCCTTGTCGCCGCCGAAATACTGTACCGCTTCGGCCTGCAGTCCGACATTTCTTCCGAGTTGCAGAATCGTGCCCAGAGCAGCTGAAAATGTGTCACGGTTCGCAACGCTCCTGCCCAAGTCACCCGCAACGTCGACTTCGTTCCGGGCCAAAAACTCACGACTATAGCTTATTCGCGCCCAATAGCAGGATTTCCGTTCAGGCGTCCTCCCCATGGTCCGTCTGGCCTCGAAGCCGAGGCGCCCCCAAAGAGAGTTTCCCCGTCGCAACGCTATCAGCGCTCCCAGGTTGTCCCGAAAATCCTTCTGTTGGATATGGGTATAGGAAAGTTGAAGCTGCGGTTCCAAAAGCCAGCCATTTTTCTGCCGGAACGATACTCCATTTTCCAGCGTGAGAATAGCTATCGTTCCGTCGTAGCGTTGTATCAGGCCAGCGCCGGCGATTTCGCCCGGCACAACATTCCGATAGTTGATCCCCCCGTAAAGCAATGACCATTGACCATACCAGGCATTCGCACTTTCGGGACGATTTACATGCAAACCGTAAATTCCGGCGACGGTCGTTGTCGTTGTGGTTTCCACCTGACCGCCGCCATAGTCGCTGACCCCGTACTGCCGGCTGTTTTGGCCCTGAGACAGCAACACTCCGAAATATGATTTTTGACGAGCTCCCGGAGTATGATCGTGGGTCGGTCGCTGCCACCCCAGGCTGACGCCCGAGGTCAGGGACCGTACAGAGCTGCCTTCACCTTCCAAAGTATTCATCGTCCCGCCGAAACCGCGGATCCAGAACTCTCCGGTTTCATGCCGGGACTCCGGCGATTCCGGCAAATAGCCGGAATACCTGGTCTGATCAAGATGGCGGGACAAATCTGCGGCGATTCCCCGCCCTGCCGCCTGCGCACTGGTCACCGCTCCCGCGTAGCTTTTGGTGTAGTCCGGCGCATACAGGGCGTAAACCAACCAGCCGCGCATCGTGGCCAAATTGCCGCTGTAATAATATTGATAGGCCCCACCGGCCCGATATTCGCCATTTTTCTCCATCGGCGAGGCGATCCCGCCAACCAGCGTATAGCCTGCCGGCACATCAATCACGTAAATCCTCCGCAAATCGCTGCCCCAGGCCGCCAGAATCGCCTGCTCATCGCGGGACGCCTGAATTCCCCGGTACCGGTCGCCCCACCAGGCACCGAAATAGCCCCGGGCAATTTCTGAACCGGCACCGGCCGAACGGCGAAATAATCGCTGCGTAGCCGTAGTGGTCACCAGATCCAGTTTGGTGTCAGTAACTCCTGCGGTGCCGGTAAATGAAATAAAAATTGGCATAATTACTCGTCAAAAAATAGGAGCTGACGCCTGCCGCCTGTAAAATCGCCCATTTCCGGTCCAGACGGCCGTTGGTCACCCCATCATAGATATTATAGGCATCCAGCCCGCTCCGGTGGGTCTGGATTGATCGATTCCCCTGAATCTCGGCATCGATGTCCGCCAGCGTCTCCGCCATTGCCGTCGGCAGCCAAATGAACCCAGCGACGATGAAAGCAAAAATTGCCGACGCAAGCTTTCGGCAAGACAGCATCCGGCACCCTCCCCGCTTGACAAGTTATCCGTCGGCTATGTCCACAATGATCAATTTCAATTTGTACACAGTTCGGCAATATCCGCCTATTACGGGTCAGCGAACCGTCTTCCTTTGATGCCAGTAGAATCCAAAATCCACTCACCACGGATATCCACCATACGTTCACGTTCAGTTGGTCACGACCCGCTCCGGCACGCAGGTCCCGATACCGGTGATTCCGGCCCGTCTCCGTTCACAGCTCATGCATCATCCGTCCTTCCGGGATGGCCGTCTGTCAGGTCTGGACCGAAAAAGCGCAGCACCAGCATGGTAATGTCATCCGACTGTTCGGCCCCCTCGGCAAAGTCCGCCAATTGGGCCGCCATTCCGTTGACGATGCCGACGCAATCCTGCTGCCGAAGTTCCTGCAGACAGTCACGGGTCCGGTCGTTGCCAAATAATTGCTGGGTTTGATTCATGGCCTCGGTGACCCCATCAGTATATAAGAACAAAGTATCGCCAGGTTGCAGCTTCAATTCGGCCTCCGCAAATGCCAGTTCTTCGATGGCGCCGACCAGAGCGCCCTTGGTTCTGGGCAGGAATTCCGTTTTTCCGCCGGCCGGCAGGAAAAACGGCGGATTATGACCTCCATTGGCCCAACGGAACACGCCGTCCGGCAGATGAACCACCCCGCAGAATAGGGTTACAAACATATTCGATTCATTGTTACAAGCCAACTCATCATTGACCCGGGCCAGCACCCGACCCGGCGACGCTTCCTCCTGCACAAACGCCCGGAGGAAAGTTCGGGTAACCGCCATAAACAGGGCTGCCGGGATTCCCTTGCCGGAAACATCGCCAATCACTATCCAGAGATGTTCCGGATCCGGCATCAGGAAATCATAAAAATCGCCGCCCACTTCCCGCGCTGGATTCATCATCGCATACAGCTCAAAATCCTGACGGTCGGGAAACGGCGGAAACGTCTTGGGCACCAGTTCCATCTGGATGCTCTGGGCAATGCGCAGTTCGCTGGCAATCCGTTCCTTGGCGGTTGCCGCCGCCTGCAACATATCAATGTGCTTTTTCAGTTCCCCTCGCATGGAAACAAAAGACCCGGCCAGATTCGCCACTTCATCCTGGCCCTTGATAATCGGCAAGGGCGCATCCAGGTCGCCAGCAGCAAGGCTCTTGGTGCTATCGGCCAATTTTCGCAGCGGTTCGGTAATGGACCGGGAGATATACATCATAACGGGAATCAACAGCAAAAAACCAAAGAACCCCACAAAACCTTCCCGGCGGCTCAATTCCGATACTTTGGCCATCAACTCCGCTTCCGGGAAAAAAATGCCGATGGACCAGCCGGTTGAGGGTATGGAGCGATACAAGAGCCAGCCGTGTTGGCCGGCAAACACGTCGCCATAGGGAATAAACCCTTCCCGGCCCTGCACCATCTGGCGTCCCAGTTCACGCAGTTTCGGATTCAGTTGTTCTTCCGACTGGCTAAAAATATTTTCCTTTAAAATCAGCTGGCGGTCCGGATGGGTAATGTAGGTGCCGTTCCGGGACAGCAAAAAAGCGTAGCCGCCTTTTCCCAATGGTAACGACTGCAATAAATCGGCCAGCCATTCTAACGAAATGTCACAGGTGGCCACGCCCAAAAAACGGTCCTGGTCATCGAAAATTGGCGTTGAATAGGACACCATCAGCGCATTGCCGCGCGAGGCCGCGCGGTAAGGCTCACTCCAAAGCGGTTGTCGCGTCAGACGGGGAGTGGTGTACCAATCCTGCACGAAATAACGGTCGGCGCGTTTTCCGCGGTCGTCCCGGACCAGTTGGTTCCAGGAACGGTAAACATAAGGCGAGGCGTAGGTCTCGCTGTATCCGAAGGCCTTGGGTTCCAACGCGATCGATGCGCCATAGATTTCCTCGTTGACGCGCACCAAGCGTTCCAGCAGCAGATACAACGTTTCCGGGCGTTTCGGTGCGTCGATGGCCATGCGGCCGCCCATACCGTCGACCGTCTTTCTCACGGCAACTTCAACGCTTTCGATACGGGCGGTGACGGCCCGGGAAAGCTGCCACGCCTTCGCTTCCAACTCCTGTTCAAGAATCTGCCGGGCAATCCCGTAGCCGTAACCAATCACCGCACCCAAAATAACCAGTGAGGCCAGCAGCATCGAACCGCCCAATCGCCAGGCAATACTCCAGTTACGGAACATCAATCAGGCCTCCACCGATGAACTCTTCATAATCCGGCATCTTTTTCAGCATTCCCTGCGTGCGAAGCACTTGAACGGTCCGTTCATAATCCTGGCGGGATAATACGCCGAAGATCCAGTCGTTCTGAGGGCCAGGCATCACACTGTCCAAAATATTCGCCAGCATCCACTTCATATGGGGCCGGTTAGTCGGCACATTGTCTTTTTCAATATACTGCATGACGATATCCAGCGTTTCTTCCGGATGCTCCGCCGCATACTTCCACCCCGCCAAGGTAGCGGCACGGAAGGCGATTGCACGCTGCGGATCTTGCCTTACGGTTTCCGCAGTGGCGTATACGCCGTCTTCCGGAAAGCCGAATCCGTAGTCGCGTAACGAAAACAGTTTTAACTCATCCAGATCAATTCCGGTCTGGTAAATCATGTGCACTTCGTTATAGTCCATCGCTGAACAAGCATCCACTGCCCTTTGCAAAAACAGGTTCACGGAGTAATATTGCGGAAAAATCCGGGGCGTCACGTTTTTCGACTGCAGCCAGGCGACGTAGGGAGCCCGGAAATCTCCCTCCCAAATGCTTACTTTTTTATTCGACAAATCGGCAATGTTTTCAATAGTATCTTCACGACGGGTCACCAACACCAAATTCGAATCATTGACAATCTGGGCCACATTGACCAGCGGCTGCGCCTGTTCCGTCAACATCAACGCTGTGCTCAGCCACAACGATGCGAAATCCACATCACCGCGGTTGAGGTAAGCGGACGCATCCAAGCCCGGCCCACCGGGAACGATGGTAACATCCAGTCCCTGATCCCGGTAATAGCCCTTTTCCAGGGCGACATAGTAACCGGCGAACTGGGCCTGGTGACTCCACTGCAACATAAACCGAACCGGTTTCAGCGTCGAAGCAGCCGCCGGCAGCGACCATAACAGCAGCAGCCCTAATAACAAAATCGTACGGAAAACGACCAGCCTATTTCTCATCATGGCGAACGGCCAGCGACAAAATATTCTGATCGCCGCGTCGGCTATAGTGCACTTCATCCAGCATCCGGCGAATCAAGAAAATTCCCAGCCCGCCAACTTCGCGGTTTTCCAGTTCCGACTTGATATCCGGCGCATCCATGGACAAAGGATCGAAAGGCACGCCGTTGTCCACCAGTTCGATCCGCACCACCCCGGGTTCCGGCGTAATCCGGACGGTTACCTCTCCCGGCGGAATCTCGTAGGCATAGCTGCAAATATTGACGGCGGCTTCTTCCACCGCCAGTTCCAGATGCATCACCCGTTTCGGGTGGACGCCCATCGCCGCCGCATGTTCGGATACAAAACCGACAATCGCTGGCAAGGTTTCCAAATTCGCCAAAAAAGTTCTTTCCACCGCTTCCATCAGACCTGCCCCCCTGCCGTGGCCTGGGGAACATCCTCGAACACCGTCAGAATGCTGTCAAAACCGGAAATGCTAATCACTTCCGCTACCAAGCCGGACAAGGAACAAAGGGATAGGCTGCCGTTTGCCGCTTTGGCCCGCTTGGTGGCGGCGAGAATGCTGCGCAGGCCGGCGCTGCTGATATACTCGAGGCCGCCAAAATCGAGTACCAGGTTGGGCCTTCCCTCGTCAATCCAAGCCAGACAGGCTTTTTCGAACTCGGCCGCGTTGCCGATGTCCAGCCTGCCTTCCAACCGAATCACCCAGAATCCATTTTCATCCCGTGTGCTGACATTCATGTTAGTCACTCTCCATCCTCGTTTTTTGCATATATGCAAAATTTCAATCCTTGTTCAGGCAATAATCCGGGCCAAACCTGCCGCCAGCTTCTCCATAACCGGCACCGTCGCGAGCGTCACCCGGATATGGTTGGGAAAGCGGAACCCGGTCATGGAGCGCACCATCAGCCCCTGAGCCATCAGTTTCCGGTAAGCCAGCGTATCGCTCATGGGCAGACGAATTACCACATAGTTCCCTTCGCCAGCAATATATGGCAGATTCAGGCGCCGCAGCTCTTCACAGAGAACTTGCCGGGCCTCCTGCACCATCCGCCGCGTCCGTTCAATTTGCAGGTCCGCATCTTTCAAAGCGCCGATTGCCGCCTGTTGCGCGAAGGAATTGACCGAATAAACCACGCAGGTCCGCCGGACCACGTCGACGATTTTTTCCTGACCGGCCAGAAACCCGATGCGCAAAGCCGCCAAGGCAAACATTTTGGAGAAAGTGCGAAACACCAGTAAATTCGGATATTCCCGTAAAAGCTCCATTCCATTGGGAAAATCCGATTTTGCCACAAATTCACCGTAAGCCTCATCGACCACTACGATTTGCCGGCCATCCACCCGGTCCAGAAACCGCCGCAACCGTTCCTCGTTCCAATATGTTCCCGTCGGATTATTGGGATTGCAGAGAAAGATAATCTTGGTTCGCGCATCCACCGCCGCCAGCATGCCTTCATCGTCAAAACTATAATCCGCCGTCAGGGGAACCAGCCGGGCCTCATAGCCGGAAAACTCCGCCACCCACTCGTACACGGCAAAAGTCCGGTCCGTCGTGATGATATTGTCGCCCTCCTGGCAAAAAGCCTTGATCACAAAGGCGATCACTTCGTTGGCGCCATTGCCGACAATGAAGGAGTCCGGCGGAAGATGGAACCTTTCCGCCAATCGTTGCCGCAAATGCCAAGCATCGCCGCTCGGATAAATCGCCGCCTGTTCCGGCCGGACCGCCTGGATGGCCCGGATCGCTTCCGGCGATGGCCCAAGCGCATTTTCGTTGTTATTGAGCCGATAAATGGTTGGACAGCCGAACATCTGCCGCAATACATCGTCCGGCCGGCTGGGGATATAAGGTTCGATTTTCTGGATGTGGCGAGGAACCAGCATATCCAAAGGGGGAAACGGGTGCATCAGCACGACTCCTCCTCCCGGTGCGCCAAAACCAAAATATCTCCCTCGCCGCCCCAGGGAACGATCCAGGCCGGCTTAAACCCGTTGACCGACAGCGCCGGGCTCAACAACGCCTGTTCCGGCACGCCCGTATCCAGATGGAAATAAATTTCCCGAAAGCCTTCTTGCCGCAGGGCCTGAATATGCTGCCCCACAACCGCCAGCGCATCTTCGCCCGCCCAGATCGACTCCATGACGACCCGGCCGGCCGGCCGATCCATCCGAACCGCAAAGGCCGAATGCAGCGATTGTTTTTCCCCCTGATTTTCGACCTGGCGAATGTCGCGCGGCAAAAACAGGTTTCGATAACCGTCGGTCAAATAATCCGCAAAGATCGGATGCGCGTAAACGAGGATTCCATTATCTTCCGCCAGCTGGCGGTAAAGCACACTCCCGTCCTGCGCCAGCGGTTCGAAATATCCCGCCGGCATATCCGGAGTCGGCTGCTGAACCACGAGACACAGCACCGAGGTCCGGGCCAGCTTCTGCAAGCACCCTTCCACCGCCTGAACCGCCGCATCGGCTTCAGCGCAGAAAACATAGGGACCGGCCGCTTCCGCCATCTGTTTTCCGTTGCGCCAGAAGATCCCGGCCATAATGTTATTCTTGCCATCCGTCACCAAAGAAACGCCGTAGTCACCGCTGGCCACCATGTCGGCGACTTTTCCCGGCGATTGGAAATACGCCGGCGCCTGCCGCTCATATTTTCCCGCTACCCTCGCCGCGAACTGTTTGATGAGTTCCGGCGCCGGCTCGGCAATACGCAAACTTCCCTGCATGGCAACCGATGCAGGAATCGTCGGCAGAGCGGGATACTGCCGATTTTTCACAAACCGGATCTCCATATCGTCGTTTTTTGCCGACACTGCCAGATGATCGGCGGTTCGCGCCGCCAGCAACAGCCCCATTTCCGCCAGCGACTGCTCGTCGTCGGCGGATACCGTCGAGGTGATGTTAAAGGCGCCGACCGGCAGCACGTTGCTGGGAAAGCGGCAGACCACCTCCATATAGTAGCGGCCGTTGCGACAGTGCAGCTTCAGCAGATGATAGCCGCCGCTCAACCGGGCCGCCAGAAAAGAGAGCACCTCCTCTACGGCCAGCATCAGGTGCATGGTTTCCACCCGCCCCATACCATAAGCCTGCGCAGTCTGTTCCACGCAAGCCGTCGCAACCGGCAAGAATTCGGCCTGAATGGGCAACGTCAACTCCACTGCCTGTCGTCCGGACATACAACCTTCCTCCTTATTCCCCCGCGTCGAAATCAGCCGCTAATCGCAGCAGCAGATTGGCCGCCAGTTGACGACGATACCCCGCACTGGCCCGGAGGTCGTCGATGGGCTGCACAAATTCCGACACCAGGGCCCCTGCCTGTCGTAAATTTTCTTCGGTAAAAGAACGGTCCGCCAAAAAACTTTCAATAGCCGGCGCAGTCATGACCGTCGGTCCGACGCTGCCCCAAGCCAACCGGATCTGCCGCCGGCCATTTTTCTCCGGTGTCACCAAAGCCGCCAGGCTGGCTACGGCAATTGCCATGGCCTGACGTTTTCCGACCTTGTAATAACCTGAATTCCTGCCGCTCGGCCCGCGCGCCAGACGAACCGACGTGACGACTTCCCCTGGCTGCAAAACGGTTCTGCCGGGCCCGGCGATAAACTCCGCCACCGGAATGCGCCGATACTTCCCGGTGCAAACCGTATCGACGCTCGCGTTGAACACATACAGGGGCGGCAAGGTGTCCCCCGCCGGCGAAGCCGTGCAAAGGTTGCCGGCCAAGGTGGCGCTGTGCCGGACCGGCGGTGAGGCCAATACCGTCAGCGCCTGATGCAAGGCGGCAAATTCCGTTTTTACCGTATCACATTCCAGTAACCGTTGCAATGTAACGGCCGCGCCAATCGTGATTTCCGCGTCCGTCAGCGTCAACTCCTGCAATTCCGCGATCCGTTCCAGGCAAATCAGCGCCGGCGGCCGCCGGCCGGAATGGCGCAGTTTCACCAACAGATCGGTGCCGCCGGCCATGATCGCTCCCGCCGGAAATTCCTGTTGGGCTGCGTATAGTTCGGCCAAAGACGTCGGGAGCATTATCCGCATTTTTAAACGCTCCCCTCGTTCAGGGTGTTGGCGGCCGCCATGACCGCGTCGATAATTTTTTGGTACCCGGTACAGCGACAAAGATTGCCGCTCAGTTCTTGTCGCACCTGCTCACGGGTCGGGTCGGGAATCCGCCGCAACAAATCCAGCGTGGCCAAAATCATTCCCGGCGTACAAAAGCCGCACTGCACAGCCCCGTGATCGACAAATGCCTGCTGTACCACATGCATCCCGTTTGCACCGGCCACTCCTTCGATGGTTGTCACCGATCGTCCATCGAGCTGCGCCGCCAACAAAAGGCACGACAACCGGCTTTCGCCGTCCAGCAGAATCGTACAGGCGCCGCATTCTCCCGACCCGCAGCATTCTTTCGTGNNCCAAGTCAACGACCCGCCGGTCCGGCGCCGTTTCCAGCCTGACCGGATTTCCGTTCAGGCAAAATTTCAACATCATGGTTGTCCCTCCTGCCCGCTGCTCTGCAGCGCCGCCAGCACTTTTTCCGCCGTAAACGGACTGGCGGCGATGCGTGATCCCGCGGCGACCGCCACCGCGTTGGCGGCCGCCGGCAGCACAGCGTCAATGCTAATTTCACCGATTCCCTTCATCCCGAACGGTCCGTCCGGCTCGTACGGCGATACCGGCAAAACGACGAAATCCGGCAAGTCGGCTGCCGTCGGCAGGATATAGGTGCTGAAATCGGCCGTCGCGATTCTGCCCTGCGCCACGCCGAACTCTTCAAACAGTGCATAGCCGATCCCCTGCGCCAGTCCGCCCTGCACCTGCTGTTCATAGACCTGGGGGTTGAGAACGGTTCCGCCGTCAATACAGGCCAGCCCCCCGCATACCCGGACTTCGCCGGTGCGGGTGTCCGCCTCCAGGCGAACCAGGTGAACGCCATACGCGAAGACCCGATGCGGAAATCCGTACATCCGCAGCTTCTGACCGCTGGCTAATGCCTGCGAGTTGACCGGACTGGTATAACTGGCTGTGACAATGCGTTCCGCGGGATCCATGAATCCCGCCACCATTGCCAGCGGCAACTCCCGTCCGGAACCCGGGTGCAGGACTTTGCCGGGCAGTAACAGTAAATCTTCCGGCTTCACGCTTTGCAACAGCTGAAACGAAAGCAGCAGGGCCGCACGGGCCAGAAGCCGGTCTTTCAGTGCCAACGCCGCCGTCAGCATTGCCTTCCCATAGGTGAATGTCGTGCGGCTGGCGGACGAGGACGCTGAGGGCAACGTCTTGTCCGAATCCGGCCAAATCAGATCCATCGCTTCGTAGGGCTGACTCAGAATGTGGCTGACGATCTGCGCATAGGTACTGGCATTGCCCTGGCCCATATCACTCACTCCCGCGCATACCCGGAGGCGACCGTCAGCCAGAATTTCCAGTTTGGCGTTCGCATAATCGGCGACAACCGGTCCAAACCCAACGCCGTGGCCAGCCGCGGCGATACCGACGCCGCGGCGCTTAAACGGCGGAGCGCCGGCAATCCACTCATTACGCCCCAGCCACAGGGGATGGTTCGCCACTTTTTCCAGGCATTCGGCAAGACCCGCAGTCCCCGACAAAAGAACTCCGGTGGGCGTGCAATCCCCGCGGCCGACCGCATTTTTTCGTCGCAGTTCCAGGGGCTCAAAGCCGCCCGCTTTCGCCAGTTCATCCATCGCCTGTTCCATGGCAGCGGCGACCTGCGGCACCCCGAACCCGCGAAAAGCGCTTGACACCGGGTTATTTGTATACACGGCCCGGCCATTGATCCGTACGTTAGGGATTCGGTAGGGTCCTCCCGCATGTTCCATCGCCAGAGCCAGTACCACATCGCCCATTCCCGCATACGCCCCCGTGTCAAACAACAACTGGCATTCCAGAGCCTCCAGCACTCCTTGCTCGTTACAGCCAAGGCGATACTCGGCCTGCAGGGGATGACGCTTCGTTCCTGCCAAAATGCTTTCTTCCCGTGAATACCACAACTTCACGGGGCGACCGCCGGAATGCATGGCCGCCAATGCCAAAAAACCCTGCACGGTAACGCCGTCTTTACCGCCAAAAGCGCCGCCAAGACAGGGGGCGGAAATATGGATCCGCTGGGGCGGGATTTGCAAAGCCTCCGCCAGTTCCAGCCGGTCACGGAACGGAGTCTGGGTGGAAGCCGTCAGCTGCAGCTCACCGGCTGCATCCATGCTGGCCACGCCATTTTGCGTCTCCAGAAAGGCATGTTCCTGCCAGCCCAAAGCAACCTTCAGGCTGGCGGTTACCGCGCATTGCCCGAGTTTTGCCGCGCCATTTCCCTGAATGATCTCGGCAGCAAGCAGAACATTGCCGTCGGGGCGGTTCGGATGCAGGAGCGGGGCCGATTCCGCCAACGCCGCTGTTGGATCGAATATCGCCGGCAGTATCTCATAGCTGACTTGGATGTCCGCCAACGCGGCCGCCAGCGCCTCTTTGGTTTCCGCCACCACCAGCGCCACGGCGTCGCCATAGTGCCGCACCCGCTCATCGGCCAGAATCGGCTGGTCTTTTTCGAAGATACCCAGACGATTTTTCCCCTGAATATCACGGTGCGTCAATACGGCGATCACGCCAGGAACCGCGGCAGCGGCTGTCGTGTCAATCCCCAGGATTCGGGCATGCGCATGCTCCGAACGTTTTACACCGGCCCAGACAAAATGCGGCGGATACAGATCGGCGGCAAATTTTTCCGCGCCGGTTACCTTGGCGTAAGCATCAAAACGCGGCGCGCTTCGGCCGATTTCCTGGACCCCCGCGGCAACGCCCGCCCTACTTGCCGACTCGTTGTGCGACATAGTCGACAAAGGCGGCGAAAGTTTTCAGTTTCATCAGTTCTCCGCCCCGCATGACAAAATCAAAGGCATCTTCCACATCGGCCATGATCCAGCTGAGCGCCAGGGAATCGGCGCCCAGGGCCGTCAGTTCTGTGTCATCGTGCATACCGGCAGGGTCGACGCCATCGATCCGTCCGGCGATAATGGCGCGCAGTTTTGCCGCCACTTCATATTTTTCCAACTGAATACACCTCCACATTTCGCCGCATCAAAGTTCCGACATTTTTTGTCGGGCCATCTCTTGCAGCCGGAATTTTTGAATCTTGCCACTGGCCGTCAGCGGATACTCGTCCACGAAAAAGAACAGGGCCGGAACCCGACCGATGGCAATATGGGCACGACAATACTGCTTCAATTCCAGAGCCGTCGCTGTTTCTCCGGTTTTCAGCCGGATAAAAGCCACGATATCCTCTCCGTAATAGTCGCAGGGAACGCCCACCACCTGGGCGTCCCGCACTTTCGGATGCGTCAGCAGAAACTGTTCGATCTCCGCCGGAAACACGTTTTCGCCGCCGCGAATGATCAGGTCCTTGATTCGTCCCGTGATCAGGCAGCGCCCGGCGGCGTCAAGCACAGCCAGATCACCGCTGTGCAGCCATCCCTGTTCGTCAATAGTTTGGGCAGTGGCTTCCGGCAGGCAGCGGTACCCTCGCATGAGTCCGGGGCCGCGCAGCAACAATTCACCCTGTTGCCCCGGCGGCAAGATTTCGCCGGTTTGCGGATCAATGATTTGGACGTCAAAACCCGGCATCGGCACGCCGACGGTTCCGGTCCGGTCCGCCAGCGACGCATCGGGAGAGTTCATCAGGCTGACCAGACCCTCCGTCGATCCGTACAGGATGCCGAATTCCGGCGCCGGCAGGCGNNAGTTCCGGCGGGCAGAAAGCGCCGGCGACATTGCCGCTCCGCAGAGAGGACAGATCATACGGATGCGTTTCAATCTCGGTCAAGGCCGCGACGAACATCGTGGGAGTCCCGGATATCGCCGTCCCGCCATACCGTTCAATAGCAGTCAGGAGATCGGCCGCGCGGAAACGCTCGCTGACCACGGCGGTCGCCCCGGCCGCCAAAGCCGATAACAGAGTCAGACAGCCGTAGGCGTGAAACAGCGGCAGCGGCACGCAGACCACATCGGCATCGGTCAATCCCTGGCGTTCTGCTATTGCAAAGCTGTTGGTAACGTAGGCCTGATGGCTGAGCAGCGCGGCTTTGGGTTGACCGGTCGTGCCGGAAGTATATTGAATGCTGAAAATATCGCCGCCACAGACAATAGCTGCATTGTCGCGACCACTCCCCCGGGTTAGGAATTCCCGCCAGGCCGTGAATCCGTCACCGCCGTTTTCTCCAAATACTACGGTGTGGCGAAGTTCCGGCAAAGCCGCCCGCACCTCGCCCACAATGTCCACATACTCACCCGGCTGCAGATTGCCGTCCGCCAAAAACAGGATGCGGATATCCGACTGCCGCAGGGCATATTCCAGCTCATAGGCCCTGTAGCCGGAATTAATGAACAGAACCGGCACGCCGGCCAAAGCGCAGCCAAACTCGACGGCCAGATATTCCGGAACGTTCGGCGCCCAGACAGCGGCATGCTCCCCTGGGACAACACCAGAAGCGGCAAGGGCCTTTGCCACTGTTGACGCGGAATCATACAGTTCGGCGTAAGTCTGCCGGAGATTACGCGCCGCCCAGATCACCGCCGTACGGTTGCCAAGTTCCGCGGCGCGCCGTTTCAAAAGGCCGCCCACTGTGGCGATCCGGACCTGCTCATAATCTTCCCGGACAAAAATCCCCAGACGCCGTGCCTGTTTGGTCGCCAGCACTATCTTGGAAAAGTCCGGCGTCGCCAGCACTTTCTGCATCAACAGCCCATCGTGGCCGAACCAGCGCGGCAAGGCCCCTCCAAAGAAAAAGCCCCGCCGCCGCAACGCCGATACGCCCGCGCCGATTGCCGGATCGGCCAGAGAAAGGAATACCTGGGTCACGACGCAGCCGTTCGCGGAAATTCTCGATTCCTGCTCAACCAGCCGGCGCAAAAAATCTTCACCGATTGTTTCGACCGTGATTCGCCCCACACGGGCCTCGCGGAAATTGCGGAGCTCGCTCCGCCCCGAAAATGCGGGAAAGGTCTGATCAGACGACAGTTCCAGCGTGGATTCGTCACTCCATTTTTCATAGATTTCCCGCAAAATTTCTTCGTATTCCGCAGGAACATACAGGCGCTGCCGGCGGGGCGCCGTACTGCGGAAAACCAAAACCGCTGACACCCGCTCCTGAGGAGCGGTGCGGTTCTGCATAGCCCGCGAGCAGCCTGCCCCCTGCATCAGGCCAATTTCCAGTCCGGTGGCCTGAAATCCCTGGCCAGCGCACATCTGTTGGGTAACTGGATGATGGCAGACCGCTTCTCCCCACAAGTCGTCGATTCCCTGTTCCCTAGCCGCGGTGTCAATCGCAAAATCGCCGAGTTCGAACGCCAACGGCGTATTGCGCCAGTCAAACCGGATCATCATCTGTCCATATTCATAGAGGCGGCGATTCGGCGGCGACGAGCGGTAGAATGCAATGTGACCAATGACTTCCTCCGTCAGGGAGCGGGCAATGACGCGAATAGCCTCTCCCGTCGCCATCTCCCGGACCAGCTGGGTAGGATCATATACATTTTTTACTGGGTAATCCTCCCCATAGACAGTCCGATACAAGGCAACGACCCCTGCCGCATCCTCCGGACGAAACAACCCTATTCGCCACACCTGCATCTTATCGTTCCTTTCCGTGGTCGCTGAGCAGAGAACCTCTTTCGCCAGCAATACATTGACTGCATTGCTGCAACATCAAGCCAGCAACGCTGCCGCAGTATCGTCTTGCCGTTATCACAAACCCTTTAGCGGGACCCGGCCATCAGCCCAAAAAGATCCCTTTCCCCCGCTCGCCTTAAGGTACACCGGTCTGCCAGTCCTGTTACAACGATTTCCTATACTTACCCACGAATGAGATATAACCAGCCTCCCTATATTTATTTTTTCGCCGGCTGGCGTTTTTTTCCTCCCATCAGTCTGATTCAGTCGTTTTTTCAAGGAGGAATTTCGTTCATTTCCAGCGTATTATTTTCGATATAATCTCATGAAGTCGCCAAAAGGAGTCTGGCCATGAAACGCTTTTGGGTACGTTCGCTTCTCCTCTGCTTGCTTGTCGCTGCCGGTACGCCGCAATTGGCCAAAGCCAGCCAGGTTTACGGGCATCTATACTTTGCGGACATCATGATTCAATCGCCTGCAGGACGCTATCTCGACCTGCAGGAACAAACTCGCGCCGAATTTTTTCTCGGATCGCTTGCACCGGATTCCGCCTGGTTGGCCCACATGATCTCCAGTCCGCGGATTAATGGCTAATTACAGAAACAATACGGCATCAGTCTCCCAAAAAATCTCCGCCCGGTCTCCGCCCAACTCGATGATGTGCATCAAGTCCAACCAACAAAGGTTGCCCTCCAATTGCTGGTCAATGCCGAACAACCGACGGACCGGGCTTTTGCCATCGGTTGGCTGTCCCATTACGTCACCGACTCCTATATCCACGACTTGATCAATCGGCACGGCGGCTATGTCGTTGACCCCACCAGTTTTGACGATCCGGCGATGAAACGGCATGATCGGCTGGAAGCGCTGGAAATGCGACATGTTCTGGAACTGGAAGGAATACGGCTGCGGAACATTGCCTACGAGACACGCGGCGCGCCGGTGCCGGGAGCATATCTGCGAATGGCACTGGGGAAAGTTTATCCCAAGAACACTTTTTATGAACGGCATCCGGAATATTTTTTGCGGACGTTTACGCTTGCTTCCGACCTGATGACCGATTCTACCCGTTGGTATGGCTATCAGTCGAAACATTCCGAAGCGGAAATTGCCAGGATGAAACGGCTGATCCGCCGATTCCGGCCCAGCGTCGGCAAAGTTCTCTCAGTTTTGACAGACCTGCCCCCTTTGGCAGAATACAGGGAGACCTTATCCAAGGGTTCGTTCATCGCTGACTGGAATCGCCGCGCCGGAGAGATCGCGGACAGTTCCCGCTATCTAGTCAATCAATGCGCCGCCTATTACTGGTGGCGCGATCGCAACAGCGAGCTGGGCAACCGGCTGTCTGCCGAAGCCTTTGATCGCGTGGAAGCCGAACTGCGCCGGATCAATCCGCAGAACGATTTGATGCAGCCGAGACGCTTCCGCTAGGTGACAGAATTCCCGGATGATGCGATTCGATGGTAAAACACGTCAGTGCAGGTCCTCTCTCCTGCCCCACGCAAAAAGAAAGCGGCTCCGCGAAACCCAAAGCAATGGGTTCGCGGAGCCGCTTATTTTGCGGACGGTCAGTTGTCAAACAGTTTGCTGAGTGCAAACTTGTTAACCTGACGATTCAGTTTGGCCAGCGAGGTCGTCAACGGGATGCTCTTCGGGCAGACTTCCACGCAATTTTGGGCGTTGCCGCAACCGGCAATCCCACCCGGCCCCATCAGGGCTTCCAGGCGACTCGCCTTCTGCATGGCGCCGGTCGGATGCTGATTCATCAGGTGGACCTGTGCCACCGGCGCCGGTCCGAGGAATGCCGATTTTTCATTGAAATTCGGGCAGGCCTCCATGCAGCAGCCGCAGGTCATGCAACGCGACAAGGGATACACTTCCTCCTGCTGCGCCCGCGACATGCGGGGTCCGGGCCCGAGGTTCGCCGTGGTGTCGATGGCGACCCACGCCTGCACTTTCTTCAGATTGTCGAACATTTTCTGCCGGTCGACCATCAAGTCCCGCACGACCGGAAACTTGCTGAGCGGCGCCAGACGAATCGGCTGGGGAATGCTGTCCACCAGGCAGGAACAGGCTTGGCGCGGTTTGCCGTTGATCATCATGGCGCAGGCGCCGCAGACCTCTTCAAGGCAGTTGCATTCCCACACCACCGGTTTTGTCACTTTACCGTCTTTCGTCACCGGGTTTTTCTGAACCGCCATCAGGGCGGAGACCACATTCATGCCCAATGACCAGGGTACTACAAATTCTTCGGTATACGGTTTCGAATCCGGCAAATCCTGCCGTTGCACAATCAGATGAACGGTTTTTTGCGTTTCGCCCATCTTATTTCGCCCCCTTCGCGGCCTGACCAGCATCGGATTTTTTGGTGTTGTCGACGTCGTAACGACGCGCCCGCGGTTTGATCAAAGAAGTATCGACTTCTTCATAGCTGAATTGCGGACCGTCCGGTGTCCAAGCCGCCTTGGTGGTCTTCAGCCAGTTTTCATCATCCCGTTCGGGAAACTCCGGCTTGAAGTGTCCGCCGCGGCTTTCATTCCGCAACAAGGCGCCTTTGGTAATCACGCGGGCCAGTTCCAGCATGTTCCAAAGCTGCCGGGTAAACATGACCACCTGATTGGCGTGCTTCGACGAATCGCTGACACCAACCCGTTTCCAGCGTTCCTGCAATTCCGCCAGTTTGTCGTCGGTCTCCTGCAGTTTTTTGTTGAAACGTTGGATGGTGACGTTCTCGGTCATCCAGTCGCCCATTTCGCGATGAATCTGGAAGGGATTTTCCTTGCCGTCCATGCGCAACAGGTTTTCGAACACAACTTCCTCGCGTTCCTTGGCCGCCTGTAATACGCTCGAATCGAGGGGCTTGCGCGCACCCCGATCCTTGGCGTAGTTGACGGCGGACGGTCCCACCACCATGCCGCTGTAGGTAGCTGACAGCAGGGAGTTGCCGCCGAGCCGGTTGGCGCCGTGATACATATAGTCGCATTCGCCGGCCGCAAACAGGCCCGGAATGTTGGTATGATGGCCGTAATCCGTCCAGAGCCCCCCCATGGAATAGTGCATCGACGGGAAGATCTTCATCGGTACGATGCGGGGATTTTCACCGACGAATTTCTCGTAGATTTCCACGATGGCGCCAAGTTTCCGGTCGATTTCCTTGGGATCGAGATGGGTCAGGTCCAGATTGACGAGATTTTGCCCATCAACGCCCAGCCCCATTTCCGTACACACCTTGAAGATCGCCCGGGCCGCGATATCGCGCGGCACCAGGTTTCCATAGGCCGGATACCACTCTTCGAGGAAGTACCATGGTTTGCCGTCCTTCATCGTCCAGATTCGGCCGCCCTCGCCGCGGGCCGATTCCGACATCAGGCGGCGCTTGTCCTCGCCAGGAAGGGCAGTCGGATGGATCTGAATGAATTCGCCATTGCCGTAAATGGCCCCTTGTTGGTAGGCGATGGAAGCTGCCGAGCCGGTCGAGATCGTGCCGTTGGTGCTGCGACCGAATACCATGCCGATGCCGCCGGTGGCAATGATAACGCCATCCGCCGCGAAAGCCTCCATTTTCATGGTGTACATATCCTGCGCCACGATGCCGCGGCACTCGCCGTTGTCATCGAGGATCAGCCGGATGAATTCGTGATGTTCATGTTTTGTGACCTGTTTTTGTTGCTCATACCGGCGAACCTGTTCATCCAGAACATATAGAAGTTGTTGGCCGGTACTGGCGCCGGAAAAAGCGGTACGGATGTGTTTGGTTCCGCCAAAGGGACGCAGGTCCAGCAACCCTTCCGGAGTACGGGTAAACATCATTCCCATACGGTCCAGCAGGTGGATCAGGCCGGGAGCCGCTTCACACATGGCTTTGACCGGTGGTTGGTTGGCGAGAAAGTCGCCGCCGAGAATCGTATCTTCAAAGTGCTGCTGGGTGGAGTCGTTTTGCCCTTTGGTATTGATCGCGCCATTGATCCCGCCCTGGGCGCAGGCCGTATGCGAACGCTTGACCGGCACCAGGGAGAACAGTTCCACATTTTGCTTGAGCTCGGCAATCCGCAGTGTGGCCATCAGGCCGGCTGCGCCGCCACCGATTACGATAAATTTCATCTTCTGCGCCCCCTATCCCCGGAAATAAGTGAGCGCTACGAGTCCGCCCGCATTCAGCACGGCAAACAGGGCCCACATCAAAAATTGGCTGACCTGCTGCGCCCGCGGTCCGACCGTGACGCCCCAGGTGATCAGGAAAGTCCACAGTCCGTTGGTCAGGTGGAATACGGCACAGACAAAGCCGATGGCATGTAAGGTCAGCATTAGCGGATCGGCGAAAATCTTTGCCACCATGGCGAAGGTCGTCACCTGCCCCAGGCCGGCGCCGCCGAAACGGAACAGGTACACGTGCCAGGCCACGAACACCAGAGTGATGATCGCCGTTATCCGTTGCAGATAGAAGTTCCAGTTGCGGGCATATGTATAGGAGAAAGCGTTGTTCTTGGATTCGAACGTGATAAACAGCCCGTAAACGCCATGAAACAAAAGGGGCAACGCGATAAACAGAATTTCCAGCCCATACAGCATTGGCAAACTCTGCAAAAAGGCCGTAGCCGCGTCAAACGCCTTGGGTCCCGCGATCGCCCTAGTAATGGTAAAGATGTGTTCCGACAGGAAAAATGTCAGCGGTATTACTCCCATCAGGGAGTGAAGCCGCTTCAGATAAAATTCGTTACTGTTCAAGCCTGCATCCCTCCTTGCTTTCCTCCCGGTTACTCCTGAACGTAGGGAGCTTGTCCAACCTTGTAAAAATCATTGCCTTCCGAATCCATGACCACGATCACCGGAAAGTCTTCCACGGTCATTTTGGCGATCGCTTCCGGCCCCAGGTCTTCATAGGCCAGCACTTTATACTCCTTGATCCGCTTGGCGATCAACGCCCCGGCGCCGCCTACGGCGGCGAAATAGACGACACCGTGTTTTTTCATGGCCTCGACGACGGCCTGACTCCGGTTCCCCTTGCCAATCATTCCCCGGAGGCCCACTTCAATCAGTCGGGGGGTGTAACTGTCCATCCGTCCGGAAGTCGTCGGTCCGGCGGAGCCAATCGGTTCGCCGGGTTTGGCCGGGGCCGGCCCGACATAGTAAACAACCTGGTTCTTCATGTCGACCGGGAGGCTCTCGCCGCGGTCGAGCGCTTCCACCATCAATTTGTGCGCCGCATCCCGCGCGGCGATTATGGTTCCGGAAATCAGCACACTGTCGCCTGCCTTCAGGGAACGGGCGACGGACTCATCAAACGGAGCGGTAATACGAATCGGTTCTTTTGCCATGTTTACGATCCCTCCTACAACTCAACTTCAGCATGACGGGCCGCGTGACAGTTGATGGTGACGGCTACCGGCAGACTGGCGATATGGGTGGGATACCATTCGATGTTGACTTTCAGGGCAGTCGTCAGGCCGCCGAGGCCTTGCGGTCCAATGCCGGTCTTATTGATCAGTGTCAGCAGTTCCTCTTCCAGCGCCGCATAGCGTTCGTCGCTGCTGCGGGAAACAACATCCCGGGCGGCAGCGCGTTTGGAGCAGATAGCGGCCATTTCCATGGTACCGCCGATTCCCACGCCCACCACCATCGGCGGGCAGGAGTTGGCGCCAGCCGTCTTCACGGTGTCCACGACAAATTTCTTGACACCGGCGATCCCATCGGCGGGAACCAGCATCTTAACGGCGCTCTTGTTTTCCGATCCGGCCCCTTTGGGCGCGAGTTTGATTTTCACTTTGTTGCCGGGCACGATCCGGGTATGGATTACCGCCGGGGTGTTGTTCTTGGTGTTTTTGCGTTCGAACAACGGATCGGACACCGACGACTTACGCAGATAAGAATCCACATAGCCCTTGGCCACCCCCGCATGGATCGCTTCTTCCAGCGAACCGCCGGTGAAGTGGACATCCTGTCCGACATCGATGAAGATAACCGCCAGTCCAGTATCCTGACAGATCGGCATGTCCTCGTTGCGGGCAATATCGGCATTTTCCATCAATTGGCCGATAATTTCCCGGCCGCTGGGCGAGGGTTCGGCTGCACGAGCCTTCTGGAACACCTCATAAACATCCTTGGGCAGATAGCAACAGGCTTCCTTGGAAAGCTGCGCCACAGCCGCTGTGATTTCCGCCACGGGTATTTCACGCATGAATCATCATTCCTTTCCTCGTTATCCTATCAGTACGCAACAGGGCGATCCCGCCCCGTTTAATACAGTCCAGCCAATTTCCACCAGAACGAGCCGATGCCCAGGAACACAATCATGTTGATGACCGACACCACAAAGCCGAGGCTCCAGAAAGTCCCCTGGGGAATGTAGCCGGCTCCGTAGTAAATCGGCGCCGGGCCGGTCGCATAGTGGGTGATACCACCCATCAACGCGGACAGAACGCCCAGGGACATCGCCGCCAGGAACGGCGGAGCGCCGGCGCCAACCGCCACGGCGAGGAATGCCGCATACATCGCGGTGACATGAGCTGACAGGCTGGCAAACGCATAGTGGGAATACATATAGGCAATCAGCAGAATGCCCAGCGCCATCTGCCAGGAGATTCCGACCAATGAACCCGCAACCAGTTTGGCAAACCAGGCAATCACGCCGACTTTGTTCAAAGCGCCGGCCAAGCTGATCAAACCGCCCATCCAGATCAAAGTATCCCAGGCACCTTTTTCTTCCAAGACATCTTTCCATTCAATCGCCTGCCCAATCAGCATCAAGCCGACGCAGACAATGGCAACCACGGTTGCGTTGATTTTCGTAAAGCTGGAAGTGGCCCACAGAATCAGCGCCAGTAAGAATACACTCGCCACCACTTTTTCGCCCATCGACATCGGGCCCATTCGTTCCAGTTCTTTACGGGCGATCTCCTTAGCCTCCGGAGTTTTGTGAATTTCCGGCGGATAAATCTTATACAGAACATAGGGGACAATCGCCAAACTGATCAGGCCCGGGACAATGCCGGCAATCGCCCAGGTTCCCCAGCTCAGGTCCACCTTGGCGACCTGCATGGCCATGGCGGCGCACAGGGAGTTCGGCGCTACCGCCGTCAGGAACATGGCGGAAGTGATCGTATTGCCCTGAAATGCGGTCTTCATCAAATACGCGCCAATCTTACGGGAGCTTTCCCCCGGCTCCGAGCCAAAAGCCGAGGCCAGGCTGCGTACGATCGGATACATGATGCCGCCGCCGCGGGCCGTGTTCGACGGCGTGGCCGGCGAAATGATCAAGTCGCTGAGTACCAGGGCATAACCGAGTTTGAGGGAGCTGTCGCCGATGGCGCCCATGATTTTATAGGCGATCCGCTTGCCCAGCCCGGTCTTGATAAATCCTTTGGCAAAAATGAAGGCCGACACAATCAGCCACATGGTGGTATCGCCGAAGCCGGTCAAAATTTGTGCCGGGCTGAGAACATTCAATAGGCCGGCGATGCCTAGCCCAATAAAGGCGACGGCGCCGATCGGCAGAGGTTGCAAAATAAATCCGAGGATCGTGGCCGCAAACACTGCCACAAGGTGCCAGGCCTGCGGTTTCAGACCGGCAGGAGTGGGGATGAACCAGAGGATAAGTCCGACTGCAATCGCGATAAGACCGTTTCGTAGGTTTTTACTCATGAAATTTCCTCCTTTTCTGTTTTGGTTGACGATGAAGATGCGGTCTGCCCATAAACTTTTTTCATGATCACAAATCAGACAGACCAAACGGGCAGGCCCGGACTCCTACATATATTTACTATAACATTCAGACTCTTCATTAATCCAATAGATGAAGAACATGATATAATAAATAAAAGTAATGACCCAAGCGGGGGCATTCGGGAAAAGCGGGGCGAATACATGGAAATCCGGCAATTGGAATATTTTGTTTCGGTAGTGGAAACCAGCAGTTTTACCCGGGCGGCGGAAAAACAATACGTGAGCCAACCCTGTATCACTCATGCCATCCGTAAATTGGAAGATGACCTAGGGGTCGACCTGTTTGACCGCAGCCAAAAAAAGGCGGTTCTTACTGATGAAGGAAAATTGTTTTATACGCGGGCCTGTAAGTTGTTGCACGAGCTACAGGATACCTTGGCAGAAATGAATGACCTCCGGTCACTGGCGCGTGGGACCATTAAACTGGCAATTCCGCCGATGATCGGTTCTTGTCTGTTTCCCTATTTGTTTACCAGTTTTCAAACCCAGTATCCCCAACTGACCCTGAATGTCTACGAAGAAGGATCTTTTGCGGCCAACCGTCTCATCGAGCAGGAAGAACTCGATCTGGGAATTATCATCTTGCCGGAAGAAAACCACGGTTCACTGGAAACTGTTCGCCTTACCCAGCAGGAAATCCTGCTGACAGTATCCCATGAGCACCGGCTGGCGCAGAAGAGTTGCGTAACTTTTGAAGATTTACGGCAGGAAAAATTCATTTTGCTGAAAAACAATTTTTTCCAACGCCATGCCGTTCTGAAACGTTGTCAGGCGGCTGGTGTCGAACCCCATATCGTTTTTAACTCGGGGCAGATCGAAACCGTAAAATCGCTGGTTGCCCACGGTGTGGGAATTTCTTTTTTGAAANNTGATGCGGATGGCCCTGGAAGGGTTGGTGGACATCGTCGGAGTCCCGCTCAATCCACCCATTCATGTGCAAATTGGCCTGGCCTGGAAAAAAGGCCGGCAACTGTCCCCCTCGTCCCGGGCGTTTATCAATCTGGTTTCCTCCCAAACCGAAAATGCCCTGGCATTGCCCCTGGATCATCCCCCCGTCCGAAAACGCTGATAATTTCCGGAAGAAAGGCGCGGTCTGCCGAGAGGAAGACCGCGCCTTTCTTCATGCTGGACCCGGACCTATTCCTGTCCGTATTGCTTTTTGATCATCGGTTTTATGCCGCCGCTTTCCAGTATGTTCATCACATACTCCGACAGCGGCTGGGCCTGGGCGCTGGCGCCGGTGGTTTCGTTCACCACTTTGCCGGTGGTCATGTCGACCGTCAGGACATCGCCGCGCTTCACAATTTTGCTGATCCCGGGACAAACAATCAACGGAACGCCCAGATTAATCACGTTGCGATAAAAAATCCGTCCGAACGAATCCGCCAGAATAGCCCCCACGCCCGCAGTTTTCAGAGTGACGGCGGCATGTTCGCGACTGGAACCGCAGCCAAAGTTCGTCGAAGCTACGATCAGGTCGCCCGGTTGAACTTCCTTCACAAAATTCGGGTCGGCCCCTTCCAATGCATGCTTGCCAACCTGATCGGGGTCGGTCAGGTCCAGAAACCGGCCGGGATAAATCTGGTCCGTGTCAATATTCGCTCCGTATACGAAGGCTTTGCCTTTCAATACTTTTTGCATCGTTTTTTCACCCCTATTTCAGATATTCCGTCGGGTCGACAATTTTCCCGTTCAGCGCCGCGGCGGCGACTGATGCGGGAGAGCCCAAATAAATATTTGCTTTCGTCGAACCCATACGGCCGGGGAAGTTACGGCTAGACGCCGTAATGCAGGTTTCACCAGCGCCGAGCATCCCTTCATGGGTACCGAGACAGGCGGCGCAACCGGGCGTCACAAACGTGGCACCGGCTTCCACCAGAGTCTTCATGGTGCCGTTGGCCATTGCTTCCAGCAATACGTTCTTGGATGCCGGAACCACGATAAATCGGGTGTGCGGATTGATTTTTTTGCCCGCGAGGATCTTGGCGGCAATCGCCAAATCGTCCGTCCGACCGCCGGTACAGGTGCCAAGGAAAGCCTGGTTCACCGGAGTTCCGACAAATTGCGCAATCGGCGCCACATTGTCGACACTGTGCGGCGCGGCGATCTGGGGAGTCATGCCGGTCACGTCAAAGGTATGCTCCGCCGCATATTGGTAGCCGGGATCCGTAGTGAAGATCTCATAGTCATGTATTACTTTTTCCTTCAGGAACGCCAGGGTAATTTCGTCCGGCTGGATGTATGCGGTCTTGGCACCCAACTCGGTGGTCATATTGCACAGCGCCATCCGCTCCGAAATACTGAGCTGTTTCAGCACAGGTCCGGTAAACTCCACGGCCCGGTATACACCATAGTCGGCTCCGAGTGAACCAATCACCTTCAGGATGACATCCTTGGCGTAAACTCCCGGAGACAGGGTCCCCTCCAGGTTGATCCGGATAATTTCCGGAATCCGGAACCATAACTGCCCGGTCACCATGATGATAGCCAGGTCGGTAGCGCCAACGCCGGTGCCGAATGCGCCGAACGCCCCATGAATGGTTGTGTGGGAGTCGGTGATGACCAGGACTTGTCCCGGATACACCAATCCCTTGTCAGCCATGATCTGGTGGCAAACTCCCTGGTCGACATCCATCAGCAGGTCAATACCCTGGTCCCAGCAAAATTCCCGGAACTGTTTTTGATTATCCGCCTGCATGATGGTCGAGGCCGGTGCGTAGTGATCGAGGAATACCACGATTTTTTTCGGATCATGCACCTTCTTGCCGCCCATTTCGTAGAAAGACCGGATCGTTTGCAGGTACAGGTCGTTGATTCCCGCCATGTCCACTTTACAATTGACGATTTCACCGGTGGCCACGGATTTTTTGCCGGCCGCTTTGGCCAGAATTTTTTCTATCGCATGCATGTAACAGCATACCTCCTTGAATTACTTGGTCGGTTTGGCGTTCAACGGCACTGTGATGGCGCCCATCGGCATCAAGGTGATTGACGGGTTCGGGCCCAGTTTGGCAAACGCCAGTTTCAGAGCTTCATCGATGGTTTTTGCCGGGGTAAACAGGAGCATTTGGGCGAAATCCGGTTCCATACAGGATACCAGGATAAATTCCGCCTTCTTCATCAGACGGGTCACAGCATAGGCTTTATGGGCGCCGATTTCAAAGTTTTGTCGCAGAGCAGCCTCGATGCCATCCGGCGTCCTATGTTCCTTCATCATTTTCTCATATTGGGCGGAACCCGAACCTTCGCAGCATTCGCCGAGGATGATGACCACGCCGCCTTCCCGGACGGCGCACCAGGCATTATCCATCGTCTTTTGCAGCTGATAAACATTGATATCCTTGGGGAAACCGCCGCAGGAAGCAATCACCAGATCCGCTTCCTTTTTTACTTCAGCGCCATAAACCTTGTCGACCATTTTGCAGGCTTCCTTATGAGCCTCGATGTAGTCACCGGCATAGACCGCCAGGAATCGTTTTTCCTCATCCAACACAACATTGATCAGGAACGAGGGGCGGCACATTTCAGTGCCTTCGACCTGGTCATGATACACCGGATTGCCTTCCAGCCTGCCGATGACCGCGTTGGGATCGAACATCATGCTGTGATTGTGCCGGATCGTTTCGTAAGCCGCAACGCCCGGCAGCATCGCTTTGCGACCGCCGCCGAACCCGGAAAAGAAGTGGTGCACAATGCCGCCGGTGCAGATGATATGGTCGACTTCCGTAACCAGTTTGCTGAAACCGACTTTCGTGCCGCGGGAAGTCGTGCCAAAGTATTGGATCGTGTTATCGTCCCGGCAATCCGGGTTATACATCTTNNAAGATGTATAACCCGGATTGCCGGCAATCCGGGTTATACATCTTCACCCTCTTGGCTACGGCTTCACCGACCGCTTCCACCATTTCTTCTTCACTCATGGCGTGATGCGTTCCCAATGCAAATACAATTCTCATGTTAGCGTCAGGAATGCCGACTGCATTCAGTTCATCCATCATCACCGGCAAAAACACATAGCTTCTTGCCACCCGGGTCGGATCATTGACGATAAACGCGACAGTTTGCCCCGGCTTGACGATTTCCCGCAGCGGCGGCGTCCCGATCGGATTTCGGATCGCCTCCAATACCGCGGCCGCGGGATCCGGCAATGCCGGGAATTCATTGATGGTCAGCTCATCCATCACCAACGCCGGATCGAGCGAAAACTTGACTTCCCCTTTTCCATACTTGAAACTGTACTCTTTCATGCGTATCCGTCCTTTCATTCATGAAATCGGCAACCTATTCCAGATCGCCCGAAGCGTTCATCGCTTCCCAAACGGGGCAGGGCACAATTGTCGCACCTGTCGTGCCAGTCAGCATTACCTCCTTCGTCGCCAGAAATCTATTTCCTGTCAAAAACATTTATATGCAAAAACAATGCCAAGCTTATTTGGCTCTGTTTTTCCGTCCATTACAAGAATATTATAAAATTCATCCGTTGCATTGAAACGTGAAACGTGTTATTTTTGTCTCATAACGTTTCATCATGTTGCAGCGGAGGATTACACAGTGATTGCGTTTTTAGCTCCGGATGACGAAATTTTTGCGACGGCCACGGCAACGCTGGCGCAAACTCACCCTGACATCCGGCTTGAGCAGGGGTTATTGAGCGCCGGTGTCGCCCGCGCCCGCGAGTTGGCCCGGCAGGGAATCGAGATCATTATCACAAGGGGAGGAACTGCGTCTGGCATTAAAGAAGCTCTGCCGGACATGACTGTCGTGGAAGTACCCATCACCGGGTTCGACATCTTACGCACCATTGACCTGGCCCGACAATTTGGGCCCCGGATCGGTATTGTCGCCTTTCCGTCGATGGTCATCGGCATCGACTGCCTAGGACCGATTTTAAAAGTCGAGCTTCGTCACTATCTCATACAAAATGAATACGAGGCCGACTCTCGCGTACTCCAGGCATTCCGGGAAGGCGCGGACGTGGTGGTCGGCGGAGTAATCACCGGACAGACCGCCAAGAAACGCAGTGTTCCGTATGTGCTGATCCGCAGCGGCAGTGAAGGAATCCTGCAGGCGGCGCAGGAGGCGCGGCGCATTTATGAAGCACGGTTGCTGGAAAAAATCAAAGGAAAACTATTTCGAACAGTCTTGGACTATTCGTACGAAGGAATCGTCTCCATTGACTGTGATGCGAAAATCGTCATATTCAATCCGGTTGCCAGCCGAATCACCGGGATTTCCGGTGCCGGCGCCTTGGGGAAGCCAATCCGGCAAATCCTGCCGAATTTGAATCTCGATCGCCTGCTCCAGACTGGTCGCGATGAACTCGGTCAAATCATCGAACTCAACAATGATCAAATTCTCTGCAATAAAGTCCCCATATTGGTCGATGGAAAAATGTCCGGCGCGGTGGCCACCTTCCAGGATACGGGAAAAATTCAGCAATGGGAAGCTGCCATCCGCAAAAAAACCTATGCTGGCGGCCATACCGCGACATTTTTCTTCGCCGATGTCCTGGGAAACAGCCGAACCATTCGTGATGCCGTTGCCGTCGCCCAGGAATACGCCGCCACCGATTCCTCGGTGCTGATCACGGGCGAAACCGGCACTGGCAAGGAAGTATTCGCACAAAGCATCCACAATGCCAGTCAGCGTTCGCAAAAACCATTTGTTGCCATTAATTGCGCCGCCTTACCCGCCCAGATTCTCGAAAGCGAATTGTTCGGTTATGTCGGCGGCGCCTTTACCGGCGCCAATCAAAAAGGCAAACCCGGCTTGTTGGAAATTGCCCATGGGGGCACCTTATTCTTGGACGAGATCGCCGAAATGGATTTTGCCATCCAAAGCAAATTGTTGCGGGTCATCCAGGAGCGAAAGGTCATGCGGTTGGGCAGCGACCGGGTTTTGCCGGTGGATGTCCGGATTATTGCCGCCACCAACAAAAATCTCAAGCAACGGGTCTCGGATCGTCAATTCCGCGCCGATCTCTACTATNNGCGCCTGCGGCTGCCGCCGTTACGCGAACGCAGCGGCGATATCGCGCAGTTCGCCGAAGCGATGTTGCGGCGGTTTGAAAAGAATCCAACGCGGCCGTTGCGCTGGAAGCCCGAGTCCATTGATTGCCTGCTCCGTTACGACTGGCCGGGAAATATCCGGGAACTGCAAAACACGGTGGAGAGAATTGTGGCGGTTTGCCGCCAGGATTCGATCACCGCGGATCTGGTCATCCGA
>DCTI01000093.1 GCA_002329525.1 Negativicutes bacterium UBA1444 | reverse complement strand
GAACGGCGGGAACGACCGCCGCAATGTCCGCCGCGCCGTTATACTCCAGGGGGTTGATCCGCACGACAATCCCGCATTTACGATAATCCACCGTGTGCAAGGCTTCCGTCACCAGAAAGCGGGCCGCATCCTTTTCCTTCGGCGATACCGCATCCTCCAGGTCCAAAATCACGACATCGCTGCCAAACACCGCCGCATTTTGGACCATGGACGGATTATTGCCGGGAACAAACAGGAATGACCGTATGAATTCAAGCATTGGTTTCGCCTCCTTCGCCAGCGCCGGCCCGGGCTATTGCCGTTTTCAGGCGGGCGCGGATCGTGCAGTCCAGCGCCCCCCGGTCGACCAGCCGGAGCGTTGCGTCCGCAATCCCGGCCGTTGCCAGCACCTCATTAGCGGTTCGGCGAATAGCCGACCCATACTGTAACAGGACGATGCTTTCCAGTTCCACCGCAACTCCGGCACCCGATTCCGCCGGCAGCAACGTCACCATGATGTCGCCGGATTCGAGCGTGCCGGCCTGCGCCGCTTTCAACAAATTCGCCATACTGTCTCCCTCCAGTTCTTCCTTGCTCTCTATGATCTGTCGCTTACCACAGTCCGAGCACTTTCCACCAAATACCGCCTACCCCGATAAAAAGCAGCGAATTCACGACAGATAAAACAAACCCGATCTTCCACCAAGTGCCCTGCGGCACAAAGCCCGCCCCGAAGTAAATGGGCGCCGGGCCGGTCGCGTAGTGGGTCAGGCCGCACATGACCCCCGAAAGCACGCCAAGGCTCATTGCGGCCAAAAACGGCGGCGCGCCGGCGGCGACGGCCACGGCCAGAAAGGCCGCGTACATGGCGGTAACATGAGCGGATATGCTGGCAAAAGCGTAGTGGGAATACAAGTACGCCAGCATCAGAACCCCTAGTGCCACCCACCAGGAAACGCCGGTGAGCGCGCCAGCCACCAGCTTGGCGAACCAGGCGATCATTCCCTGTTTATTGAGAGCGCCGGCCAGGCTCATCAGGGCGCCCATCCAGATCAGCGTATCCCAAGCCCCTTTTTCTTCGATCACATCGTTCCAGGTAATGGCCTGGCCGATCAGCATAATGCCGCAACAAATCATGGCCACCATGGTCGCATCCAGTTTGGTAAACGACGCGGTAGCCCACAGAATCAGCGCCAGAACGAATACAAACGCGACAATCTTTTCCCCTCTGGACATGGGGCCCATTTTTACCAGTTCCGCTTGAGCCATCGTTTTGGCTTCAGGAGTATGGGTAATTTCCGGCGCGTAAATCTTATAGATAATATAGGGCACTACCAGAATGGAAAGCATCCCGGGTAAAAACGCCGCCAGCGCCCAGGTGCCCCAGCTGATCGTGACCCCTGCCGTCTGGGCAGCCATCGCGACAATCAGCGAATTCGGCGCCATGGATGTAATAAACATGCCGGAAGTGATGACGTTGCCCTGAAACGTGGTAGTCATCAGATACGAACCGATCTTGCGGGAAGTGGCTCCCGGTTCGGAGTTAAACGCCGAACAGAGGCTCCGGACGATCGGGAACAGAATCCCGCCGGCCCGGGCAGTATTCGACGGCGTCGCCGGCGCCACGACCAAGTCGCTCAGCACCATGGCATAGCCTAATTTCAGGGAGCTATCGCCGATCGCTCCCATAATTTTGTAAGCGATGCGCCGCCCCAAGCCGGTTTTGATAAATCCTTTGGCAAACAGAAAAGCCGAAACGATCAGCCAAATGGTCGTATTGCCGAAGCCGCTCAGAACATCGGCTGGTTTAACAACCTGTAAAAATCCTGTGATGGCGACGCTGATAAAAGCAACTGCGCCGATGGGTATCGGTTGAAGAATAAAGCCGAAGATGGTTGCGACAAAAATGGCAAAGAGGTGCCATGCCTGCGGCTTCAGACCGGCAGGTGTCGGAATGAACCAGATCGCCAGGCCAATCAGAACAACCAAGAGTCCTTTTGTCAGTTTGTTCATATTTTATCCTCCTTCATATTGCATATTGAGCTGCCAGACTATTTACATCTCCTACTGAATTGATGTTCACCGGCCTTGGTTTTCACATCCTTTCTTTGCTTGGTACTGACGCTTTGAAACACCGCCATCCGTCACATTCGGGAATAGGAGAAGCTTTTCCGGCCGCCACAACCATTCCACCTATTTGTATTGTAGTTTTATTCGTGCAATTTACCAACAATTCTGTAATATATGTAACGATTATGAAACATATGCGAAGGGCACAAACTGGGCTCGTCGGTAATAAAAAACGCGCCCACTGAATTCCTCAATGAGTGCGCTGAAACGAACGTGGCGTGGCAAAGCCTACTTTGATATATACCGGAACATCTTCACCGGCCGGCCGACCGGCCGATACGTGAGCTTGACCTCGATTTTTCCCACATCTTCCAGATAGTGCAGGTATTTTCGCAAGGATACCCGGGAAAGGCCAACCTGACGGGACAATTCTTCGATTGTCACAAAATCCGCCGTTGTCCGCAGTTTTTCATCGATGATCTGCAGCATCTCGCGTTCCAGACCTTTGGGCACCTCCAGTGACGTCACAACCGGCTTGATGAAAATGCCGCGGTCAATTTCCTGCTGATTCAATGATTCGCTTTCGCCCAGCAGGCAGATTCGTTCCCGGTAGGCAATCAGCGCGGTTCGCAGTCGCTCATAGTCAAAAGGTTTTACCACATAATCGACCACGCCGTAGCGTAGCGCGTTTTCGATGTGGGAACGGTTGCGGGCCGCCGTTACCATGATGATATCCACTTTATGCCCGGCCAAGCGAATCTGTCGCAAAAACTCCATCCCATCCACATTGGGCATAAAAACATCCAACAATATTAACTCCACATCGTTGCCGCGCAAAAAGTTCAAAGCCTCTTCGCCATTGCCGACAATTCCGGCCAGCTGAAACCCTTCCATCTGTTTTAGATAATGCCGGTTCAGTTCCGCCACCATCGGATCGTCTTCGACAATTAAAACTCTGATCAACCTGTCTCGCCTCCCCCGGGATAAGGTACCGCAACCCGAAATACAGCCCCCTGCGCGGCATTGGCTTCCACTTCGATTCGACCGCCCAGCTTTTCCAATGCCTTAGCGACCAAAAACAAACCGAGGCCGCGGCCCTCTCCTTTGGTCGAATAGCCTTTCTCAAACAGCCGTTCCCGGGTTGCGGGGTCAATTCCCGGCCCCTGATCGGCTACCGCGAGCGTTACGACACCAGCCGCATACTGAATGGACAGATCGGTCCGCTTATCCGTCATATCTTTCACGGCCTCAAAGGCATTATCCAGCAGATTTCCCAATACAGTGACCAGGCCATGGGCGATGTCCTGATCGCCGGACGGCGGCAAATTACTATTCTCATCGATCACCAAACGAACGCCGCTTTCCCGGGCCCGGCTCAATTTGCTCAGGACAACGCCGGCCAGAATGGGTTCTCGGATGCGTTCCCCGACAAAGGAAACCTCTTCCCGGCTTTCATGCAAAATCCGGGCAATATATTCATCCAGTTTTTCATACTGCTTGATTCTTGCCAAGCCCCGGATCACGTGCAAGTTGTTCAAAAATTCATGTGCCCGCGCCCGTAAGGCTTCCAGATAACTGTTCACCCCCGTCAACTCCTCCGCGAGCTGGCGGATTTCCGTCATGTCGCGAAAAGTTGCCAAGGCGCCGACGATTTGCCCGTTGACCGCCAGGGGAACTCGATTGGTCAATATGATGACTCCGTTCATTTCCTGTTCCTGATCAAATTCCGCCTGACCAGTCCGCAATACTTCCGTCAAACGGGTATTGGGGATGCACGATTCCACCGGCTGTCCCACCGGTGCTCCTGCCAGGCCAGCCATGCCGAAAATCCGCACTGCCTCATTATTGATTAACGTGATAGTTCCCTCATCATCGACCGCCAATACTCCTTCGCGCGCCGATTGCAGCATCGAGTTGCGTTCTTCCAGCAATTTGGCAATTGCCAAAGGTTCCAAGCCAAACAAAGTTTGCTTGATGCTGCGCGCCAAAGCGATTGCTCCGGCCAACCCGGCAATTAGACCCAAGGCGGTCGCCCAATAAATAATGGTCTGGTTCTTGTATACCGTGGTTTCGACATCATCCAGCAGGATTCCGACAACGACCGCCCCTACTTGCCGGCCGTCCTTGGTAAACACCGGCGAAAACGCTCGTAAAGAATGCCCCAGCGTGCCTTCGGCAAAGGAAACATACTCTTCCCCCCGCAGCGCCGGCATTTCGTCGCCGCCTACCAACGGCTGCCCCACCCGGTCTTCATTTGGGTGCGATTTCCGAATGCCGTTCATATCGAAAACAACCACAAATTCCACATTGGTTGCTTTCCGGATTGCCCGGGTGTAATCACGGATACCCTGGGCGTCGCCGCCGCCGGCCAGCCCGTCAATAATCAGCGGTGATACGGCAACCGTCCGCGAAATATCCCTTGCTTTCCCTTCCAGGTTGCTTCTGACGCTATTCTCGATGCTCCGGGTCACAAACAGACCGGTTATCAGTAAGGCACAGGCCACAATGCCGCAAACCAGCAAAATGATTTTGCTTTGCAGGGTAAGCACCGGCCTTTTATGTTTGGCCATATCATCCCGCCCAACTTCATTTTTCGCCGGGTTCGCGGTTGCCGCTCATTCCGCCGTTCTCGCCTGCCACAGTTCGATCTTGTGCAGAAAATAAGTGACCGCCAACAGGTCCGCGGAACCGCCCGGACTGATATTCCGTTGGCTGGAAAACAGCGCGTCCAGTTCGTGGACGTGCGCGCGGCCACGCGCGGTCAGCATTCCGCCGGCCGCGAGGATCTCCCGCGCTTTGTCCTGTACTTCCGCAAGGATGGCCAAGTTATGCCGATTCAGGATTGTCGTATCTTCCGTCACAGTCATCAGACCAAGCAGCGCATGCACCAACGCGTCGTTCAGCGACAAGCCGGCCGCCAGCGCCTCCCGCAGCAGCGGCAATCCTGTTTGCGACACTACCGTCAGCCCATTTTCAATTTCACCCCGGATGCCGGTCACTCCATGCGCCAGATAAAGACGTTCCCCGGCCGTCAATTTTCGGCCGGGCTGTTTGTGCTTCAGGCAAGCCATCTCGCGTTCGACAATGCCCCGGCAAATCGCCGCCGCCATCGCCAGAATCGCACTGCTGCCGAAATTCTCCGGGTGCCGCTTGAGTACCACCGCGCTGGCCGCTGCAACAATTCCCAGTAAAAAAACCAGTCCCTTTTGCGTATTTACGCCGGCGGTCGCCGCAGCCATGTCCCGCTCGACTTCGGCGCCGATCCGCCGCAACAGCGGCAACAGATCGGCCGGCACCCCCTCATGCCGCCAGCCGGCCAGAGCGCAGCGGTACATGCCAACATTGATGGCGCTGCTGCTTTGCAGAAAGGTAAAGAAGTCCATATCACGGTGGGCGCCGGAATTCACCCGGTCGACCAATCCGGGCGAAGGGGTGCACGCCACTTCCATCAACATCGCTTCCAGGGCGGTATCGCCGATCTGTTTGACGGGTTGCGGCCAGGCAGCCGTGCTGGCTGCCTGATATTCCAAAAGCAGGTTTTTCACTGCCGCCAGGATCTCCACCGGGTCGTGGCGCCGTTCCCGCATGCATTCCACGGCGGAACCGGAACATACAAAACACGGCCGGGCCGTGGAGCCGAACCCGGCACGGTTAATTTGCCGACCGGCGCTGTCAAAAACGTCAAGATCCAGCAGCCGGCCAAATTTTGTCGTCTGTTCGATTGCCATGCCGATTTCCTTGATTTTAGCCGCATCGCCCGCGACAGCCAGAAGCGCCACCGGACCGGTGGACAGGTGCAATATCCGTTCTTCACAAAGCGGAAACCGCAGATCCCGAATTCGTTGCCGCAGTTCATTCACAGCATAATACAGCAAGTTTAGCGTATCCGCCGAATATTTGACCGCCCCCGGCATATTAATGGTAACACTGACAACCGTTGCGCCGTGGCGGTCGCGCAGTTCCGCCTGCAACTGCGCCCGTTGCTCCTTGGCTGCCAAAACGTCTTCCAAAGTTATGATTTGCAGTTCTTTCATATCGTATTCTTCCACCTTGCCAGCACTATATTGCCATGAATCCAAGTTGTTTTTATGATATCATTTCCCGGGCAATCCGCCTAATGCAATTTTCAGGCGAAATTTCGTCACAGTATCATATAAAAACCAACAGCCGATAACTCTTCATATGTAATCCGCCCGCCGCAGCTTGCCGGATAAAATTCGTCAGAGAATATTTTTGCCCAGAGTTTCCGCTTTCTGCAACCCGGCGGTTTTCAGGACAGCATCCTTGTCGTGAAGCTCCGGCACCAGAACCATGCCCCGGTCCCGCCAATTCAAGAATTCGGCGATCAATTGATACGATTTGACCATGCCCGCAAAGGCTGCTTCGCTGTCGCCGCAGCCGGCGATGAGAACGCATTCCTTGTCCTTCAGCGGCCGGTTGCCGAGAAACAGCGAATAGCACCGGTCAATCGCCGCCTTCAGTTGCGCCGGAAACGAAAACCAGTACAGCGGCGTCACGAAGGCCACGAGATCCGCCTGTTCCACCAGGGGGGCCAGCGTGGAGAAATCATCCGAAATCACACAGACGCCGGCGTTGGCCTGACAAGCCTTGCAATCGCTGCACCCCTTGATGTCCTTGTCGGCGGTTGCATAGCGGGTGACCAGGTGCCCGGCCTGACGGGCGCCGGCAGTGAATGCATCCGCCAGCTTATCCGTATTGCCGCCTTTTCTGGGGCTACCGGTCAATACCAGAATGTTCTTTGCCATTTCGAAATCCCTCCCGCATTGTTCTTTTTTTCATTATATGCGCTATTCCCTCTTTATTAAAGGTTGCACGTTTTTCGCAGTCATCCCGGCGAGCTGGCCGGCCTGGCGGCAAACGGAGGCACCTGCCCCTTGCAGACAACTTTGCCATAAATCCAATATTTTTCAATGATTTTGCAGGATTTTTTCCATTCTATCCATAAATACAATACCAACAGTGAACCGATCAGGATTGTGGCATAAATGCATCAAAGCACGGCTTGGTCGTGCTTTTTTTCCTTTCCGTACCGTTACCGGTTCCCGGCCGCGGGCTTGGTGAACAGACCAAAATCTTCGAGGAGAAACCGCCGTGAGCATTTTTTCCTGGCTGGCCGAAGTGAAACTTCCCGAACCTCTCGCCGACGCCGCCGCCATCGCACTGACAGACGTCCGCAAAGTCTATGTGACCGCCGCCGGCGAATTCGAGGCGCTGCGGGGCATCGACCTGCGGGTGTCAGCCGGCGAGTTCGTCGCCGTCGTCGGCAAATCGGGCAGCGGCAAGTCCACGCTCATCAACATGATCGCCGGCATCGACCGCCCCACCGGCGGCGAGGTCTGGGTGGCCGGCACGCCGGTCCATACCCTGAACGAAAACCAGATCGCCGTCTGGCGCGGCCGGACGGTCGGCGTGGTCTTTCAGTTCTTTCAGCTGCTGCCGACTCTGACGGCGCTGGAAAACGTCATGATCCCAATGGATTTTTGCAATGTCTACAACCGGGCGGAACGGCCGGAGCGGGCCCTGGCCCTGCTGGAGATGGTCGGCGTGGCCGATCAGGCCGACAAGCTGCCGGCCAGTCTCAGCGGCGGCCAGCAGCAGCGCGTGGCGATCGCCCGGTCATTGGCCAACGACCCGCCGTTGTTGGTGGCGGATGAGCCGACCGGCAACCTGGACGCGCACACGGCGGCGTCGGTGATCGACCTGTTCAGCGAGCTGGCCCGGGGCGGCAAAACCATCCTGATGGTCACGCACGATCTGGACCTGGCCCGTCAGGGGAGCCGGATCCTGACGGTAGCCGACGGCCGCATCGAATCTTCGGCGCCGGCCGACGGGCCCGCGCCATGAGGCGGCACATCGTACTGTCACCGCGCTGGCGCAAAGTCTGGATGGATCTCTGGGGCAACCGCCTGCGGACTCTTTTGGTCATGCTGTCGATTTCCGTCGGCGTGTTCGCGGTCGGCATGGTGTACAGCAGCTATCTGATGTTCGAACGCGACCTCTCCCGCAGCTGGGGCGCCTCGGAACCGGCCAGCGCCAGCCTCTATGCCGATCCCTTCGACGAGGAACTGGTTGACAGCGTGCGCAGTCTGCGCGGCGTCAAGGAGGCGGAAGGCCGCCGCAACGTGACGGTGCGGGTCCGGATGGGCGACGGGCAGTGGAAACAGATTATGCTCATCGCCATTCCCGATTATATCAAGCAGCGGGTCAACATCGTACGTCCTCTGTCCGGCGACTGGCCGCCCGACGACGGCGACGTGCTGTTGGAACGCTCATCGCAAAAAGAAATGGGAGTCGTCACCGGCGAACGGATCACCGTCGAGACCACGGCGGGACGGAAGCGCTCGCTGAAGGTTTCCGGGCTGGTATACGANNGTTCAGCGGCAGCTATTACGGCTATATCAGCATGGGCACGCTGGAAAAGCTCGACGAGACCCGCCAGCTCGACCAGGTCAATTTCATCGTCCAGCCCTGGGCGCTTCGCGGCAAATCGACCGAACCCATCGAGATTTTGGGGCGACGGGCCTGGAACAAACTGGAGCAGGGAGACACGACCGTCTTCTGGTTGCAGGTCTATAAGCCCGGCGAACATCTGATGCAGAACGGCATCAACGCCCTGATCCTGCTACTGGCCGTACTGGGGGTGCTGTCCCTGATTCTGGGCAGTCTGCTGCTGGTGAACACCATCTCGTCGATTCTGACCCAGCAGACTAGGCAGATCGGCATCCTGAAGACAGTCGGCGCGCGCCAGGATCAGATTATTGAGTTATACCTCGTCCTGGTCGTCATTTACGGGCTGCTGGCGCTGTTCGTGGCAGCGCCGCTCGGCGCTCTGGCGGCCAGTAAAATCACGGAGTTTGTCGCCGGGGTATTCAACTTCGACTCCGGCGGGCTGGAGCTGCCGCCCCAGGTGCTGCTGCTGGAAGCGGCGGTATCGCTGCTGGTCCCGTTGACGGCGGCAATCTGGCCGATCTGGCGGGGCGTCAGCATCACGGTCCGGGAAGCAGTCCACGATGTCGGGATCAGTTCAGTCGCGGCCCGGGGCCGGATCGACCGCTGGGTGGACCGGTTCCTGGCCAGGTTCCGGCAACTGCCGCGGCCGGTCGTGCTGTCCTTGCGGAACACGTTCCGGCGCAAAGGACGGCTGGCGCTGACCCTGATGACAATGACCGTGGCCGGGACGGTATTCATGGCGGTATTTTCGGTTCGCTCATCCCTGTATTCGACCCTCGATCAGGCGATGGACTACTTTCATTACGATATCGGCTTCGCCTTCACAAAAAGTTTCCGGGCCAGCCGGATCGAGCAGGAGGTCCTGCGAGTTCCCGGCGTGAAGGCGGTGGAAAGCTGGGGCTTCGCCTCGGGCCGGGTGCTGCGCGACGCCCGGAAGGAATCGGAGGACGAGGCGAGCAAAAACGTTTTTGTCATGGCGCCACCCATCCATACCCAGATGATCAAACCGAAGATCATCGACGGTCGTTGGCTGACCGACGGCGACGAAAACGCCCTGGTCGTCAACACCGACGTGGTCAAGGACCGGCCGGAGCTGAAGGTCGGCGGTCCGGCGGTGATCAAGGTCGGCCATCGCCGCCTGCAGTTCACGGTGGTGGGAATCGCCCAGAGCACCCTGACCGGCCCGTTCGCGTTCGCACCTTACGACTGGTTCGCCGGGGCGGTGCAGGAAACCGGCCGGGCCCGTTCCGTCCAGATCGTGGCGAACTCGACGCGGGAGGCTGATCAGAGCTCCCTGGCCAGGGCGCTGGAGGAGCATCTGAAGAAAAACAGCCTGCGCGTGCACCACGTGGATGTCATCTGGGAAGTCAAGCAACAGGTCCGTGCCCAGTTTGACATCATCACCAACTTCCTGATGATCATGGCGGTGCTGCTGGCCATTGTCGGCGCCCTCGGGCTGACCGGCACGATGGGAATCAATGTGCTGGAGCGTACCCGTGAGATCGGCGTGATGAGGGCCATCGGCGCTTCCAGCCTGCACGTGGGCCAGGTGTTCATCGTGGAGGCCCTCTGCATCGGCGTCCTCAGTTGGCTGGCCGGCCTGCTGCTGGCCCTGCCGGTGTCGGCGCTGCTCAGCCGGCAGGTGGGCATCCTGTTTCTGGAGAGCCCGCTGGAGTTTTCGTTCAGTCTGGGCGGAACCGTCATCTGGCTGGCCCTGTCCGTGCTCCTGTCGACGGCGGCGAGCCTGCTGCCGGCCTGGAACGCGGCGCGCCTGAGCGTGCGCGACGTGTTGAGCTATGAATAAAGGAAACAAGGAGCGAATACCATGATCAAACGAAAGTGGCTGCTGATCCTGCTCGGGCTCCTGCTTGCTGCCGGCGCCTGGTGGGTCTGGGATAGCCGGCAGAAAAACAATAAAAATATTCCACCCGTGCAGGCGGATCAGCGGATTTTGTCGGAAGGCATCGTCTATCCGGTGAAATACGCCCAGATGGTGATGCCGGTCGACGGCATGATTGGCGAGATTCTGGTGGCGGAAGGCGATAAGGTGAAAGCCGGCCAACCGTTGATCCGGCTGGTCCGGCAAGACTACGAGGCCCGCGTCGGCAGCGCTGGGTCGGATGTGGCCCGCGCCGCCGCCGCGGTGGAGCAGGCCCGGGTCAATCTGGCGGATGCCGAGCGTGAATACAACCGACAGCAGCAGCTGGAGGCGGCGGGAGCCACGGCCCGGCAGCAGCTCGACCAGGCCCGGACCGCGCTGGAACGTAGCCGGGCGGCATTGGCGCAGGCCGAGGCTGACCTGCTGACCCAGCAGAACAGGAAAACAGAAGCGGAGCGATTGCTGGACAAAACCGAACTGCGGGCGCCAATGGCCGGCACGGTGTCCTTCCTCGACGTGAAGGTCGGCGAACATGCGCTGCTCGGAACCGTATTGGTCCGAATCGCCGACGAGTCGGCCTGGGTCGTCCGGAGCGACGACCTGACCGAACTGGTCATCGCCCGGGTCAAGATCGGCCATTCTGCCGTCTTAACCTTCGACGGCATCCCCGGCCTGGAGATCCCCGGCAAGGTTTCCATGATCCGACCCTATGGCGAAAAGAAGCGCGGCGATATCACCTATACGGTGACCATCACGCCCGAACGCTGGGATGACCGCCTGCGCTGGATGATGACGGCCCAGATCGCCATCGCGCCCTGACGAAGTTCCGCCAAAGTAGACCCTATCTTGTCAATATTAAAGGAGTCCGGTCATGTCGACCGGACTCCTTTTTGCATCCATAGAATAAATAGTATAAATAGTATAACTTTTCTGCAGGCTGTTAAGAAAGGTTCAGATGCAAGAAACGACGAGGCTTGCGCTGCGCCGCGTACACCTTGTACGCAAGCAAGCAAATGGAGTCGTGACGCAGCAGATGGGCCTTTATCAACAGACTGCTTATTACACCAGGCCCTGGGCCTTCATAGCTTCCGCCACCTTGATGAAGCCGGCGATGTTGGCGCCGACCACCAAATTGTCCGCATGGCCGAAATCGGCGGCGGCTTTGCTGGCGTTGTTGAAAATGTTGACCATGATGGTTTTCAGGCGTGCGTCCACTTCCTCGAACGACCAGGCAAGGCGCATGCCGTTCTGGGTCATTTCCAGGCCGGACACGGAGACTCCGCCGGCGTTGGCGGCCTTGGCCGGCCCGATATACACGCCGTTGTGCAGGAGATATTCGACCGCTTCGTTGGTGCAGGGCATGTTGGCGCCCTCGCAGACGAACTTCACGCCGTTGGCGACGATCTTTTTCGCGTCGTCCAGCAGAATGTCATTCTGGGTCGCGCAGGGAATCACGATGTCCACCTTGACTCCCCAGGGCTTTTCGCCGGGATGGAATTTGACGCCGAATTTGTCGGCATAGTCTTCCACACGGTCGCGGCAGGACGCCCGCATTTCCAGCATATACTCGATTTTCTCGCCGCTGACGCCGTCCGGGTCGTAGACGTAACCGTCCGGGCCGGATAGGGTGACGATTTTTCCGCCCAGTTCGGTGACTTTTGTGGCCGTTCCCCAGGAAACGTTGCCGAACCCGGAAATCGCCACGGTCTTGCCGGCGAAGGAGGTTCCCTTGGCCTTCAGCATTTCCTGGCAGAAATAGGCGATGCCGAAACCGGTCGCTTCCGGCCGGGCCAAGCTGCCGCCGTAGGTCAGCCCCTTGCCGGTCAGCACGCCGTTTTCGTAATTGCCCCGGATCCGTTTGTACTGCCCGAACAGGTAGCCGATTTCACGGCCGCCGACTCCGAGGTCCCCGGCCGGCACGTCCGTATCCGGGCCGATATGCCGGTACAGCTCCGTCATGAAGCTCTGACAGAACCGCATCATTTCGGCATCCGACTTGCCCCGCGGGTCAAAGTCGGAACCACCCTTGCCGCCGCCCATCGGCAGGCTGGTCAGGGAGTTCTTGAAGGTCTGCTCGAAACCCAAAAATTTGATGATGCTCAGGTTGACCGACGGGTGGAACCGCAACCCGCCTTTATAGGGCCCGATGGCGCTGTTGAACTGNNTAGGGGCCGATGGCGCTGTTGAACTGGACCCGGAAACCACGGTTCACCCGGACTTTTCCCGAATCATCCATCCACGGCACCCGGAAAATGATTTGCCGCTCCGGCTCGACCAGCCGTTCAACGATTCCCAGTTCGATATACTCAGGATGCTTTTCCAGCACCCCCACCAGCGAATCGAGGACTTCCTTGACCGCTTGGTGGAATTCCGGCTCGTTCGCGTTTCGCTCGACAACCCGCTGATACAGTTCCTCACAGTACTTCTGTGCATTGGCAGCCATGTCGCAATCCCCCTCCACATTTTCCCTTTGGAATAGTTTCGCATAGCTCCTGCTTGTCTTAATTGTACCGCAAACGCTGGATTTTGTATACAAATTTTGATTGTAATATTCAGTTAAATTACAGCGACATTCCGGACAATTCGTGTCAATGCACTACCACCCGACGAAAGCAAACATCTTCCGTCTGTTTCAATTTTCGCCTTTGCCGCAGTTACCGGGAAATAATCCCCAGGAAGTTCCGACCGTCGATTTTCGTTTCAAACGGAGCTTCCCGGCGGATCAACTTTACATGTTCGGTCTGCTCCAACACCGGCAGGGACAGTAACCAGTCCCAATCCAGGCGCCCCTCGTCCGCCTGCTCATAGGGAACATGGAAATAACCCATATTTGTTGCCGTCAGGTTGTGGAAGAAGTGGCTGCCCAGAGAGGGTTCCGGCCGCAGATCCTTGCGATCGACTTCGACAATAATGTGGGCCTGAGACATTTGCGCCCAACTGAGCGGGATGCCCAACCACTGGTCCGACGTGCCGATCCGGCCGAAGCCGATGAGAATGCAGCGCCGTTTTTCCTGGATCAGCCGGCTGTTCAGTTCGCCGATTTCCCGGGCGATCTGCGGGCTGGCCGAGATTTGGAAGGTCGCCGGGTCCACCACGATGATGTCATGCAGGTTCTGAAAGAAATCGTTGCCAATCGTCCGACGGCTGAAGCACCAAGCGGAATTGACATCCTCGATCCGGACCTGCAACGCTTCCCGGCCGACGACCATCGGCCGGATCTGCAGGAAATAGAATTCCTTGGGTTTGTTTTTGTCCCGGGGAATATTCATCGCAAATTCGATTTCGACGTTGGCGTTGAAGGCCATCCGCCCCAACTGCAGAAAATCCTTGNNAGCGGCAGGCGTTCGTACTTCAGGATTGGCGCGAAGGTCAACACTTTCGGGCCCTGGCGGTTCACGCCGTCATACAGGCACTCGTCTTCCAGCGAATAGGTGCTGGCCAGATAATCCAGCGCCCCGCCCGCTTCCGCCCGGGAGATCGGCAGACGCTCGTACCCGTAACTGTCGTCCGCTTGCAGTTGAATGTCGGCTGTCGCCCGCAGGTTGATCGCGTAAAATGCGTTCTGCGATTTCTGCAGATACTCGGCCGGGCTAGACACCAGCGGATTCATCTGCGGGTGGGCCGGCGAATACCGGTACACCTTTTCCCCCTCCACAATGCTCTTGCCTAGCCCCAGGGCCAGGCTGACCGTCCCTTCCTCCGGTTTCATCGGTTCGTAGGGATAAAAATTGTAGGACTGGGCCACGCCGGAAATCGCCGGGTAGTAATGCTCGCCATAGGTCTCGCCCACCAGTTCCTGGATCAGCACGGCCATTTTTTCTTCCTCGATCCGGATATCGGCGTTCCGGGCATATTGTACCGGCGCGTCGTAGAACACCGAGGCGTAAACCAGTTTGACCGCGTCGGCCAGTTGCCGACAACGGACGGCGGGATCTTCATGACTGTTCGGCACGACGNNGATGCCGGCGAACGGCAACACCCGCGAGTCTTCCAGAATACTGGAGGAGCGGACTGCCAGCGGGCATTTGATGAATTGCGTCAGCACACGCAGATTTTCCTGAATCGATGGCGGCAACGCGCCGGCCAGAAATTTCTGTGCGATCTCTTCTTCCTCGAAGTAGTCGGCATTGACGCCATAGAGGCTGTTGTCCTCGATGAACTGCTCGAATATGTCGCTGCAGATCACGAACGAACGCGGCGCCTTAACGGTCATCCCTTCGTATTTGTCGGCGAGCAGCGCCTTGGTGATCATGGAGTTGATGAAGGCGACGCCCCGGGCCTTGCCGCCGAGCGAACCGGTCCCCAGCTTGGTGAAGGCGTTTTCCATGTCCTTTTTAGCCAACCCGGCAAAATCAAGCACTACCCCGGACTGATATTTGCGGAAGTAGGAACTCAGCACGTCCAGGATATAGGCGCGGATATCCGCCACGCTCCAGCCCTCCGTGGCGTCGATGAAGCGAAGTTTGTCGGCCACTTCGAACTCCGTCCGGGCCCGGAACCAGCGGGAGAAATGATTGTTGACCGCATGATAGTACAGGCTTTCATCCGGCAGATCCCGGATAATCCGTTCCAGCGTGGTGATGTCGCTGGCCTCGGCGATGACCCGCCCGTCGGGATAACGGAAAATGAAGGAGCCGAAGCCGTAGTTTTCCACGATGTAATCCCGCAGGTCGTGCAACAGCTGCGGGGAATTTTTGTTGAGAAAATGCACCTGTAGCGACCGGGCCGGCTCGGCGTGCTCCATTTCCTCCGATTGCAGGAGGACCGGAAAGTTTGCGTACAGCTCGCGCACCCGCCGCACCAGCTCGAATCCGGCGGTCGGATCCAGCTCGCCATCCCGGGGAAACCGGACATCGGAAATGACGCCGAGCAGATTGTCGCGGTAGGTGTAAATCAGCGACATCGCCTCTTCGTAAGTTTCGGCCAGCAGGATCTTCGGCCGAAGCCGGATACGCAACAGACCGTGCCGGATGTTCATCGCGTGCAGAAGCAGGTAGCGGGTCTGGCTCAGGATCTCCGTATACAGCATCGGCAATATCCGCGAGTAATAGATCGGCGAATCCTCCACCAGCAGGACGGCCTGCACCCCTTGCCGGCTGTCCGCCTCCACGTTCTGCTGATCTTCGATATATTTGATGATCGCCAGCAGGATGCCGCTGTCGCCGGACCAGTAAAACACCCGGTTGATGCAGCTTTGTTGGCGGATCTTGGCGATCATGTCCGGAGTAAGGCGATCGTAGGACAACATAACGATGGGCAGGGAAGGATAGTTGTCCTTGATGACCTGCTCGAATTCAAACGATTCCAGATCACTGACCCGGGACATCGTGATGACCAGATGGATTGTCTTCGTCGCCAGGACGTCGAGCGCCTCTTCCTGACTGGATACCTGATGAATCCGGGGAATATGGGGCAGGCTCAGATCGGAGAACTGATGGTAGATCTGCTCGGTCAACTGCCCGTCCTCTTCCAGGACAAACCCGTCGTATATTGTAGAAATCAGCAGGATTTCGGTCACCCGAAATTTGATCAGCTCGTGCACGCTGGAAAATTTAGCCTTCAAGTCGGCGAACTGTTTCACGACCATCGCGACTTCCCCTTTCCATGTCCTGTATCGCCTTCCGGCGACAGAGTATTCTGAGGATTTAATTAGGGATTCCCTGCCGATAATCCTGCCGACGCCGAACATTTCCCGGCCGTTACCGCCGCGGCCGGGGCGTTCCCAAATTAAATAATTACCTATCGCTTTAATTAATATCGAATTCTGTACTTTGTGAAAATTTCGCCGTAATATTTATATTTAAGAAAACCGCCAGCAGGAATGGGAAGGATGACTATGGGAACAGCATTGCGCGTCGGCATCGACATCGGTTCGACCACCATCAAAATGGTCATTCTGGACGAGCAGAGCAAAATCGTGTTTCAACAGTACGCCCGGCATTTTTCGGATATCGCCGCGGCGTTCTCGTCGGTCACGGCCAAAGCGCAGGAGATCCTGCGGCAGAAACTGCTGTCCGTCATTGTGACCGGATCGGCCGGCATCGGCATTTCCCAGGCCTTCGGCCTGCCGTTCGTGCAGGAAGTGATCGCTTCCACCACCGCCATCCGCAACCTGATCCCCCACACCGACACTGCCATCGAACTGGGCGGCGAGGACGCCAAGATCACTTATCTGGGCTCGGCGGTGGAACAGCGGATGAACGGCGTCTGCGCCGGAGGAACCGGATCTTTTATTGATCAGATGGCTTCTCTTCTTCAGACCGACGCCACGGGCATGAACGAGTACGCGAAAAACTACCAGGCTGTCTATCCCATTGCCGCACGCTGCGGCGTGTTCGC
>DCTI01000272.1:3400-5094 GCA_002329525.1 Negativicutes bacterium UBA1444 | reverse complement strand
GCAGCCAGCGCCGGCGCGAATCCGCCGCCCAGCCGCAGCAGCATCAGCAGACACAGAACACCGATTCCCAGCCATCGTCTGAACATGCCGCGACCCTCCCCGTGCTTGATTCAGTGCGAGTTAGCCCGGAAAGCTCAGCGCCCGTTTCGGGCATTTGGCCACGCAAACGCCGCACTTGATGCAATCCGGATCAGCGAACAATTCGCCATGTTTGTAGGGCGCCAGATCCATCGGACAAGCTTTGGCGCAAAGTCCGCAACTCACACAGGTATTTTCGACACGAATCGGATTTTTTCCTTTTGAGAACAAGGAGGCCAACGTACCCATCGGGCAGAAGCTGCACCAGGTCCGCGGGCTAAATTTTAACGCCAGAAAGATACCGATCAGGGTCGTGATGAAAATCACCCGCAAAAACACTTTGCCGATGGCTGCCGGATCCGGCCAAGCCCCCACCATTTGCCAGGTAAACAGGCCTAAAATCGTGAACAGAACCCCGTAACGGAATCCGGGAGCGCGGGCCCAACCGGGAATAGTCCGGGAAGGATTGATTTTGGCGAACACCTCATCCCATAAGCTTCCCCGTGGACAATAGTTACCGCACCAAGCCCGTCCCTTGAACGGCGCCAGCGCCACCGGCGCCAACATGCAGGCCAGTGCGATCACTCCCAACACGGGGTAGAAAAAAAATCCGACGAACAAATAGCCAATCAGCACAAAATAAGCGTACTTCTTCCACACAAAAACCACCGCCTTATTTATGCCCCCCCATCCCGGGGAGGGATGTTTTTATTATAAACAACGAATTGATTTTTGTCCAGACCGGTAGTGAAACTGTAGTGCAAAATTGCAGAAAATGGTGAATCAGCCGGACCGCGCTGGAATTTGATTGACGAGATTTTCACCGCAATCGTCATTTCCCAGCGCGGTCCGGCCAAGTAGGTCTGCCAATAAAACGGGGCATCGGTGAACCCGATGCCCCAGATACTTGTTCTTTATTCGACGGTTACGCTCTTGGCCAGATTCCGGGGTTTGTCCACGTCGCAGCCCCGGGTCACCGCCGCATAGTAGGCCAGCAACTGCAGGGGAATGACGGCCAGAATCGGCGCCAGATATTTTTCCGTGGCCGGGATGAAGATGGTGTGATCGACGTATTTTTTGATCTGATCGTCGCCTTCCATCGCCAGGCCGATGACCACCGCGTCACGAGCCTTGACTTCCTTGATGTTGCTCAGCGTTTTTTCGTAGACGTCCATTTGTGTCGCCAGGGCAATCACCGGCACGCCTTCGATGATGAGCGCCAGGGTTCCGTGCTTCAGTTCGCCGGCGGCGTACGCTTCCGCATGGATATAGGAAATTTCCTTGAGCTTCAGCGCGCCCTCCATCGCCACCGCATAGTCCAGCGACCGGCCGATGAAGAACACGTCTTCGTTGAACCCGTAAAGTTCGGCGAAAGTTTTGACCGCCTGTCCGTTGGTCAGGAACGCATCCGCCTTTTGCGGCAGATGCTCCAGCTCCGCCACTATCTGTTTCAGTCGTTCCGCCGGCAGACTTTCCCGCAGACCGGCCAAATACAGGGCGACCATCAGCATAACCAGCAGTTGGGTCGTATAGGCCTTGGTGGACGCCACCGCAATTTCCGGCCCCGCCCAGGTGTAGATGACCTGGTCGGCTTCACGGGCGATGGAGGAACCGAC
>DCTI01000272.1:0-3384 GCA_002329525.1 Negativicutes bacterium UBA1444 | reverse complement strand
ATGACCAGCGTGCTGGAATCCACCAGCGGGTTCCGGTAGCGGAACTCGGACGCGATATCCACTTCAACCGGAATCCGCGCCAGCTGCTCCAGATAATACTTGCCGACCAAACCGGCATGGTAGGCCGTTCCACAGGCCGTGATCATGATCTTCTTAATAGCCGAGACTTCCTCCCGGCTCCATTTCAGCTCGTCGAAATTGATGGCATGGACATCCCGGTTCACCCTTGCGGTCATCGTGTCGCGGAAGGCCTTGGGCTGCTCGGCGATCTCCTTGATCATGAAATGGTCGTAACCGCCTTTTTCCGCCGCCTCCGCGTCCCAATTGACCTCGAAGACTTTCTTGGAAACCGGGGTTCCCTGGCGATTGGTGACCCACACCGAATCCTTTGTGACCACGGCCATTTCGCCATCGCTGAGGATGAAGGTCCGGCGGGTGCGGTGGATGATCGCCGGAATGTCGGAGGCGATGAAGTTCTCGCCTTCGCCCAGACCGATGACCAACGGGTTGTCCTGCTTGGTGCAGATGATCTTGTCGGGTTCATGCCGGGAGATAAAAACGAGCGAATACGAACCGCGAATCTCAGTCAGCACCTTCTTCACGGCTTCGACAAAGTCGCCTTCGTAATACTCCTCGACCAGATGGGCCACGACTTCGGTGTCGGTCTCCGACACGAACTTGTGGCCTTTTTCCATCAGGCGTTCCTTGATGTGCAGGTAGTTTTCCACGATGCCGTTGTGCACTACCACGAAATCGCCGTGGCAGTCGGCGTGCGGATGGGCGTTGGTGTCGGACGGGCGGCCATGAGTCGCCCAGCGGGTATGGCCAATACCCAGGTGTCCCTGCGGAATCATTCCTTCGATTTTCTTTTCCAGGCTGTCCAGGCGTCCCACGCATTTGTCAACGTGAATTTCCGAGCCATTGTACACGGCAATGCCGGCCGAATCGTACCCGCGGTATTCCAGTTTCCGCAAGCCTTCCAGCAAGAATGGCGCGGCTTGTTTCGGGCCCACATAGCCCACAATGCCACACATCTATGTTATTCCTCCAAACTTCGTATTCGGGTTCTGCCACAATCGTTTTGTCCCGCCGGTCACCCGACGGTTTTGTCGATTGCTTGCGGCTGCAGACAGCCGGAAGGCATCCGCTGAATTCTCGATGAACCTTCCCCTCGTCCGCTTGCCCACAGGCAAGCGCCAGCGCTATATAGCTCCAAATCCACCCGCGTCCCTTTGGCTGATCGCCTCCTTTGCGGACCGGTTGGGTGCCTTTGGAATATATTCAGATGGAAGACAATTTTTTCTCCGTCTGGTTGTCTCTTCGTCACAGGCTCTTTGGAACAGTCCGAATGCACGGCGGCAAATAGAGTTCTGCCACTGCAAGCGGGCCTTCGGGGCAGCCCGGGAATATATTTTCCCTTATTGTATAGGAAATCGGCGATCCGGTCAATTCAGCTCCGCCCGGATTACCTGCGCCACTTCGCCGGCCAGTTTCTCCAGCTCGCCCTGGTCCGGTCCTTCGGCCATCACCCGAATGAGCGGCTCGGTTCCGGAGGCGCGAACCAGCACCCGGCCGTCTTCGCCCAACTCCGCCTCCGCGGCTTTCACCGCCGCGGCGATCCGGGCATTCTCCTGCCAGCCGGCTTTGCTGCGGACGCCGACGTTGACCAGCACTTGCGGAAACCGGGTCATGAGCGCCCCCAGTTCGGACAGGCGCGAACCGCTGCGTTTCAGGGAAGAAAGCAGCTGCAGGGCCGTCATCAAGCCGTCGCCGGTTGTGCTGTGTTCGCCGAAAATGATGTGACCCGACTGTTCGCCGCCCAAAGTCAGCCCGTGTTTCTGCATCGCTTCCAGCACATAACGGTCGCCGACGGCGGTGACCATGACTTGGCCGCCGATCCGCCGCATCGCCTGATGGAGTCCGAGATTACTCATGACGGTCGCCACCAGGGTGTTGTCCCGCAACGTCTGTTGCCGGATCAGTTCATGGGCCAGAATCACCATGATCTGGTCGCCGTCCACCAGCCGTCCCTGCTCGTCCACGGCCAGACAGCGGTCAGCGTCGCCGTCGAAAGCCAGGCCCAGGTCGGCCTTCCGTTCCAGCACAGCCGCCTGCAGCGATTCCATGTGGGTGGACCCACAGTGATCGTTGATATTCAGGCCGTCCGGCGAACAGTGCAAGACCTCGGTGTTCACTCCCAGCCGGGACAGAACCGCCGGTGCAGTTTCGCAGGCGGCGCCGTTGGCGCAGTCAATGACGACCCGCAGGCCGGCCAGGGATTCCTTGACCGTACCGCAGAGAAAATCCTGGTATTCCGCAATCCGGTCGTGTCGATAACCGATCGTTCCCACGGATTTCCCCGTCGGCCGGGGCAATGTCTCCATGCCGCGGGCCACGATTTCCTCCAGTTCGTCCTCGACCGCATCGGGCAGTTTGTAGCCCGTGCCGCTGAAAAATTTGATCCCGTTGTCGCCGAATGGATTGTGCGAAGCGGAAATGACGACGCCGGCTGCGGCGTCGGAACTGCTGGTGAGCCAAGCGACGCCCGGAGTGGGAATCACGCCGAGGACCGTGGCATTGCCGCCGGCCGAACAGATTCCGGCGCACAGCGCCGCTTCCAGCATCTGTCCCGAAACGCGGGTGTCCCGGCCGATCAGAAATGCCGGTTTTTTCTGTTCCCGGCCAAAATACCAGGCCGCGGCCCAACCCAGGCGGAACGCCAGCTCCGGCGTCAGTTCAGTGTTGGCGATGCCCCTGACTCCATCTGTGCCAAACAATCTTGCCATTGAAAAAGCCTCCCATATTTCCGGTATTTATTCAGGTTTATATTCACTCACAATCGTCCGGGCCGTGTTCATCCCATCCAGGGCGGCGCTCATGATTCCGCCGGCGTAGCCGGCGCCTTCGCCCATGGGATAGAGTCCCGCCACATTTACCGATTGCCGGTCGTCGCCGCGCAAAATCCGGAGCGGCGACGAAGTCCGGGTTTCCACCCCGGTCATCACCGCGCCCGGATGGTCAAAGCCGCGGATCTTGCGGCCAAAATCCGGCAACGCCCGGCGCAGCGTGGCGGCGACAAAGTCCGGCAGGCAGTCGCCAAGGTGNNCACTGCGGATGCCGGGTCCATAACTGGGCGGGACGAGAAACTCGCGGCCGCCCGAACGTCCGGTCAAAAATTCGCCCACGGTCTGTACCGGCGCGAAATAGGACCGGCCGCCCAGCTCGAATGCCTTTTGTTCATACCGGCGCTGGAACTCCACGCCGGCCAGAATCCCGTCGCCAAAATCCGACGGCGTGACGTTCACGGCCAGGGCGCGTTTGGCCGTTCGAGAAGCGCGGTTATAATGGCTCATGCCGTTGACGACGACTCCGCCCGCCTCCGAC
>DCTI01000228.1 GCA_002329525.1 Negativicutes bacterium UBA1444 | reverse complement strand
GAGCTGGGTTCAGAACGTCGTGAGACAGTTCGGTCCCTATCCATCGCAGGCGCAAGAGATTTGCGGGGATCTGCTCCTAGTACGAGAGGACCGGAGTGGACGAACCTATGGTGTACCAGTTATCCCGCCAGGGGTACAGCTGGGTAGCTACGTTCGGAACGGAGAAACGCTGAAAGCATCTAAGCGTGAAACCAGCCCCAAGATGAGATCTCTCATCTCGCAAGAGAGTAAGACCCCCTGAAGATGACGGGGTTGATCGGCCCGGTGTGGAAGTCCGGTGACGGATGGAGCTGACGGGTACGAATCGGTCGAGGCCTTGACTTCAAACCGTCTGTTCCAGACGATCTCTTCTATGCAGTTGTGAGGGTTGCACCCTCATAGATCCGGTGGTGATGGCTGGGGGGTTCCACCCGTTCCCATCCCGAACACGGTAGTTAAGACCCCATGCGCCGATGGTACTTGGCTGGAAACGGCCTGGGAGAATAGGTCGCCGCCGGTTCAACGACAAAGAAGTCCTTTCCGTTCGCGGAGAGGACTTCTTTGTTTTCCCGAAGTTAGTATTTCCCGGGAAATCTTTACTTCACTATCCGGAAGAAACAGGAATTTTGGTTGACGTTGTCGAACCAAGGCAACACGATTTCCAAACCCCGGGACAAAATCCGTAGTTTGCAGAGGAGCGGAGATGGATGGAAAAGTTGAAATACCTAAGCCAGGGCGAGACCGGGCTGGTTGTTGAATTTGGCGATGCGATCGATCCGGCCGTCAATACCCGCGTCCATGACCTGGCCCGGCGAATTGCTTCGGAATGCAAAGGCCTGGTGGAAGCGGTTGTGCCGACCTATCGCTCATTTTTGATCTTTTTTGATCCCTTGCTGATTAGCCGCCACGAGTTGACGGCCAAGATTGACGCACTGGCAAGCGCGGCGGAGTCTGCGCAGGCGTCGGCGTCCGCGGCGAAGATCGTCGTCATTCCGACGCTCTATGGCGGCGAGGCCGGGCCGGATCTGGAGTTTGTCGCCGGCCATAATCAATTGTCGCCGGATGAGGTTGTCCAGATTCATAGTTCGACTCCCTACCGTATTTATATGATTGGGTTCACGCCCGGCTTCCCCTATCTGGGCGGAATGTCGGAAAAAATCGCCGCGCCGCGGCTGAAAGTGCCCCGGACGAAAATCCCGGCCGGCTCCGTGGGAATCGCCGGCGCCCAGACCGGCCTGTATCCGGTGGAAAGCCCGGGCGGTTGGCAACTCATCGGCCGGACCCCCCTGAAAGTATTCAATCCGGCCAGCGAGCAACCCTTCCTTTATTCCGCCGGCGACTTTCTGCAGTTTGAGCCGATTACCGCCGCCGAATTTGAACAGATAGAAAATGACGTGGCCCGGGGAGTTTACCAGCCGAAGACTTTCACAGACAAGGAGGCGGCGAAATGATCACCGTTCTTCAGCCAGGCTTGGCCAGTACGATTCAGGACGAGGGCCGGGCAGAATATTTGGCGTTCGGTTTGCCGCGGGCCGGCGTGATGGACCGTTATGCGGCGCATATGGCCAATTTGCTCTGCGGTAATCCGGTCAGCGCCGCCGTTCTCGAAATGACCCTGATGGGCGGTTCGTTCCGCTTCGGGCAAGCCTGTCGCATCGCTCTGTGTGGCGCGGACATGGAGCCGCGCCTTAATGGCCAGCCGATCGGCAACTGGCAGGCGCTGACGGTCGTCGCCGGCGACGTGCTGGAAACCGGCTATGCGAGGACTGGCTGCCGAAGTTACCTGGCCGTTGGCGGCGGTTTTGCCGTGCCGATGGTCATGGGTAGCCGTTCGACTTACACCCGGGCAAATTTGGGGGGCGTAGAAGGGCGAATTCTCAAAGCGGGGGATTGTCTGCCGCAGGGAGAAGCCCCGCCGGTTTCCGGGCCGCCGACCCGGCTGCCGTCCCGGTTTATTCCGGCTTACCCTGAGCAGATCACGTTGCGGGTCATTTTAGGGCCGCAGGACGATTTGTTTTTACCGGAAGGAATCGCCGCGCTGTTCAGCGGCGAGTACCTGGTTTCGGACGAAGCGGACCGGATGGGCTATCGACTGGCGGGGCCGGAAATCCGACACCGGGACAAGGCGGATATTGTTTCGGACGCGCTGGGAATCGGTGCGATCCAGGTTCCGGGCAGCGGCCAGCCGATCGTCATGATGGCGGATTGCGGAACGACCGGCGGCTATGCCAAGATCGGCGCCGTAATCGGCGCGGACCTCTGGAAGCTGGCGCAGGCAAAACCGCAGAATACGGTGCGGTTTGTGCAGTACACGGACCCCGCGGCGGTCGAAGCGCTGCGGGAGGAACAGAATCTGTACCGGGCCGCGGCCGAAATGATTTCCACCGGCGGCTCCCCTGCGCCGACCGACCGGGTCGGTGTTCGCCGGCTGAACTTGCGGATTGACGGACAGGCCTATGAAATAGAAATGGAAGAGGTGACGGGAAATGAAGACAATTGATCTGAACTGCGACATGGGGGAAAGCTTCGGGACCTATGTGTTGGGGTACGATGAGCAGGCCATGCCCTACGTGACATCCATTAATGTGGCCTGCGGCTTTCATGCTTCCGATCCGGACAACATGGCGAAAACGCTGAAGCTGGCCCGGCAGAACGGAACGGCCGTCGGCGCGCACCCCGGGTTTCCCGACCTGGTGGGCTTTGGCCGGCGCGCTCTCGCCATGACGCCCGCCGAAGTCAAGCATGCGGTCATGTATCAGATCGGGTCGCTCGATGCGTTTTGCCGGGCGGAAGGCATCAAGATGCAACATGTGAAAGCGCACGGCGCTCTTTACAACATGGCTGAAAAGGACCTCTCCTTCGGGCTGGCGATTGCGGAAGGGATCAAGGCGGTCAATCCGGACTTGTATATGCTGTGTCTGGCCAACTCCCTGATGGTGACGGCGGCGCAACAAACCGGCCTGCCATTCGTGGCGGAAGCCTTTGCCGACCGCGCCTATACCGAGGAAGGAACCCTGGTTCCCCGAAAGATCGCCGGGTCGGTGATTCATGACGTCCAGGAAGTTGTGGCGCGGGTGGTCCGGATGGTCAAAGCGGGAACGGTGATTTCACTGTCCGGCAAAGAAGTGCCGATCGACGCCCAGACGATCTGCGTTCATGGCGACACCCCGGGCGCCGTGGAGATGGTCAAGGCCATCCGGGTCGCGTTGGAGCGGGAAGGGGTTCAGCTGAAGGCCTTCGGACGCTAGGAAAATATTTGCAATCGGTTTCCTGTTTTGGTGTTTTAGTGTATGATTGCCGAAAATACGTGCTTTCGCGTGCTGTCGTGTACCGTCCGGTCCTTAATTATCAAGGCCGGACGGTCTTTTTTTCTGGCGTGTTCTGCTGTTACGGGGTGCTTTTTGGCGGTTTTGGTTCCTGTTTTGGTACTTGACGGGGAAGGAGTGTCGATCAGCGCTGGCGGGAGAAACGGGGCCAGGTGTTTGTGATCGGGACGAGATATTTTTAAGTGTTGGCCGTTCGCCCTTGAGGTGGGCGGCTTTTTTTGTTTTGTAGGCAGGAAAGCACAGATTATTGCCGAATCGATTTAAATATTGTCGAAAAGCTTCCAATGAAATACTTCTTTGGCAAAAGATTTTGGGGGATATTTTATGGTCAGGAAGTTTCGATCAGTTAAGGCCGCAGCGTCAGGTGCGGGCATACTACGATGCGTGGAAAGCCATTCTGCAATTCGCCGAATTGGTTAAGTCCGGGAAAAAAGATGAATGCAGTTAGTTTGTTGAGCGGATGCGGAGTTAGTAAGCTGTCGCCTGCATTAGAGGTGTTTGGTAGCTAATCCGGTGAAAGGAATGGTAGAGCTGAAATTTGAAATCATCGATACGGGAATCAGGGATCACAACTCAAACTACGAAGATATGATGCCATCGATGATCGCGGTCGTTGTGGCGGCCGAGGTCGGCGGCGAAACATACTGGCTTGATTATCATTGTCAGACGCCGGAAACGAGGGACATCAGTGCGTATTCTTCCAAGTTGGTCGCGTACGATAATGATGAATGGGAGCGGCTACGGAACAGCATTGATAACGACGCGGTGTTTAATGAGTTGCTCGACGACATCGCCATAAAAGCGGAAGTCTCCACCAAATGGCATGAATACGTTGCCCAAAATTATGAGCCGGATGATGGTTCGAGGGGCGACTTGGACACTGACGACGAAACCAATAAAGCGAAACCGAAACACGGCGGTGCTCGTCCCGGTGCTGGCCGCCCGACAACCGGCCGAAAACAAGTCAAGTTTTTTCTGACTGACGAGGAGAAGGCGCTGGTCAAACAATACATCGAGTCAATCCGAAAATGATCCGCCGCTACCTCCGCCTCTGCATCACCTGCCACGTCGAATTCCTCGCCGGTCGTACCGCTAACCTCTGTTCGTCGAGAAACGCTGATCGTAAGCAGAAGTTTGACCGCTACCAATATCAGTGAAAAACCAGCGGCCAGTTGCGCAAGATCGGCTCGACAGACCTCTGCAAGGCCAGCGGAAAATCTTACACCTTTGATGCCGGTAGCCCGCTATCTGTCTTGAAGTTTATGTTACCCCTTCGCCGGAACAGGCGGCAGCCGCCGTCAACCAGGCAGACAAGGTTATTTATCAGGCGAAATAAAATCATTTTGGTACTCGTTTTGGTATTTTGAAAACACAGGCACGCGAAAAGCCTATGAAATAAGAATGTACAAATTTTGGTGTTTTAGTGTATGATTAAGATATCAACAATGGAGGTGTTAGCATGGCGATTTTGGAAGTGTTCGAAAAGGCCAAAAAGCAACGGAAAGCCGCGGAGCAGAAGAAGGCCCTGAAGAATGTCGCCGTCGGCGCGGCAATCGGCGCTACGGTCGGAGCAGTGGCTGGAGTCCTGTTAGCGCCGAAATCCGGCAAGGAAACGCGTGAAGAACTGGCTGCTGCCGCTCAAGAGGCTGTGGAAAAGGCCAAGGTGAAAGTGGAAGAGGTCAAGGAAAAAGCGGGCGAAGTCGTAGAAGAAGTCAAGCAGCAGGTAAAACAAAAACTGGAAAAATCGCCCTGCGCGGGCGAGGTGGAGGAAGCTCCCGCCGCCAAGGCGGAAGCAGCCGATCCGGAGAAATAATGACGGCCGGCCTGAACCTGTAACCGGAAAGAAGGGGTGCCAGTGTACATTTCTTTATACGATCTGGCGTTGCTGATTCTGTTTGCCCTGGCCCTGGCGGTCGGGTACTACCTGATTGCCGCGTTGCGAAAAGTAGTGGCCGTTGTGGCGCAAGTCAATGATATCCTGGCGGATAATCGCCAGTCGATTGATTCCACCATTGAAGTCCTGCCAGCCCTGATCACCAACAGCAACGAAGTGGTGGCCGGCGTGCGCAAGACCGTCGAAACCGCCAACTCCGCGGTTTCCTGCATTGAAGACAATATTGTCGACACGGCCGACAAGGTGCAGGAAACGATCGACAACGCGATGTTGTATGCCCGGTGCGCCGGGGAAGTTGTGCGGGCGATCATCGGCGCTGTCTCAAAACCTGATTCGAAATAAATTCTTCCAGCCTGAGTGATTATTGAAGGCGGCTTTACTACCGGTCGTGACACCGAAGTGAAGCCGCTCTTTCTTTGCAATGAAAATATTCTGACTCTTGCGACAAAAATCCGTTTCCAGTACAATGAAACCAAGCGAAGTGTTACGGAAAAAAGGAGGATGCGGCGGCAAACTGACTGTCTGGGGGAAGGGATCAACAACCGAAGATTGAAGGAGGATTGGCGATGAGCAGGAAAGAGACAAGGATTTTGCTACTGTTTTTGCTGGTATTTGTCGCGCAAGCCGTGTCCGCCGGCGGCGCCGAAGCGGCCTGCAAAACGTTTACCAGCGCCACGACTCAGTATTATAAAGCGGACGGCTACACCACCTTTCAGGCCGGGACGATCTGTTTCCACGACAATACCAATTATGTTCGCACCGGCACGTTAAACTCCAATACCACCCTCTACTACAAACCGGACGGCTATACCACGTTCATGGGCGGGAAATCGATTGTTTTCAATGGCAAGGGCTATGTGGACACGGCCACTTTGTTCAACAATACCACCCTCTACTACAAACCGGACGGCTATACTACGTTCATGGGCGGACAGATCGTCCGTTTCGGCGCCCGGGGCTATGTCATCCAGGCCACTCTGTACAACAACACGACACTATACTACAAAGCGGACGGTTATACCACGTTCATGGGCGGACAGTCGGTCTCGTTCCGACCCGTCGACGCCGTTCGGGCGGGCGGGTTTGTGACCAGCGGCGTGTTATACAACAACACTACCCTTTATTATGGACCGGGACAATACCGGACATACCAGGGCGGCTCCCGGGTTTCCTTCAACGCGGACGGCTATGTCATCTGAACGCTGGCGGCGAGAGGTTTTTCACAACCATTGAATGAAGCAGACCCAGAAAATATGACTCCCGACAGGCAGTCTGCAAGTCCGGCTGTCTGTTTTTTTCGGCCCAATTCGCTGATAAAAAAGCGAACAACCCGTTGTTAATTTTGCAGGGTTTTCGGAATAAAGCGAGAATAGATTATACCGTCATAGGTTTTGAGTGTTCGAAAAATGCGCACAATGACGCAACAGAGTCATGGAAAGGACGTTTTGTGGACAAAACGCAGCAATTGATTGCCGAGTCTTGGCAGCGATGCCGGGAAAACGGTCTTAAACAGTCGGAAGGCTACCCTTCGGTGGTGGTAACAGGCAAGGATTTGGAACGAATGCTCCAGGACAGTATGGAGCTGATTGATGCCGCGCGGCCCCTGATGCAGAGCTTGTACGACCTGGTGTCCAGCTCGGGTTTTGTGGTGGTGCTGCTCAATGCGGAAGGGTATATCATCGAAGTCATCGGCGGCGTGAACGACGTTCAGTCGACCTGGAACCGCTATTACGCCTGCGGGGTTAAGTGGACGGAAGAGTTGGTCGGCACCTCCGCCCTGAGTCTGGCCCTGTTGGGCCATGGCCCGATCCAGGTGGCCGGCAGGGAACATTATTGTCATGCCTATGAAGACTGGACCTGCTCGGCGTCCCCCCTGATCGACGACCATGGCAAACTCATGGGCGTTCTCAGCGTTACCGGCAGCCGCGAAGATGTCCACTCCCACACCCTGGGCATGGTGGTGTCGGCCGCGGCGGCGATCAGCAACACGATCAAGGTCCGCCGGGCCCAGAAGGAACTGGAGGATACGGCGAACCTGCATTCAACGATTCTGAACTCGGTGTCGGATGGACTGCTGATGATCAATGGACAGGGGATCGTTACTTTCATCAACCCGACTGGCGCGAAGATCCTGAACGTCAAAGTGAGTGAAGCGATCGGCCGGCATATTCAGGAGTTGGTCGACTTCAAGCCGGTGGTGCTGCGGGTTCTGGAAACCGGCCAGGGCTATACGGACAAAGAGTTCTTTATTGAGACGAAACGCGGGGTTCTGCATTTCATCAAAACGGCGATTCCGCTGCGCGGCAAGGACGGCCGGCTTGAGGGCGTCGTCGATATCTTCCGCGAGATCAAGCAGGTTCGCAAGTTGGTCAACCGCATGGTCGGCGCGACGGCGATGTTTACCTTCGACGATATAGTCGGTGAGAGCGCCTGCATGATTGAAATCAAACGGCTGGCCAAGATCGCCGCCAACAGTATGGCGACAGTGCTGATCCAGGGCGAGAGCGGCACCGGCAAGGAAATGGTGGCCCAGGCCATTCACAAAGCCAGCGCCCGTTGTGAAGGCCCGTTCGTGGCGATCAACTGCGGCGCGCTGCCGCGGGATCTGGTGGAAAGCGAATTGTTCGGCTATGAAGACGGCGCATTTACCGGTGCCCGCCAGGGCGGGCGACCGGGAAAATTTGAGCTGGCGCATGGCGGAACCATATTTTTGGACGAGATCGGCGAAATGTCGCTGGACGTCCAGGTTAAAATTTTACGCGTATTGCAGGACAAACGGATTCTGCGGGTTGGCGGGACTCGCTACATGGACGTTGACGTTCGGGTCATCGCGGCGACCAACCGCGACTTGTTGCACGCCGTCGGCGAAGGTAGTTTCCGCCAGGACTTGTATTATCGCCTGAATGTGCTGCCGATCCTGGTGCCGCCGCTGCGGGAACGGCGCGAGGATGTCGATCGTCTGGCGGTTTATTTTATGGAAAAAACCTGCGAACAACTGGGCGTTCCCGTCAAACGGCTGTCAGCGGGGGCCTTGGCCGTGCTGCGGCGCCAGGACTGGCCCGGGAATGCCCGCGAGCTGGAAAACATCATCGAACGTGCGGCCCATTTGTGCGAAGGGCCTGAAATCACCGAAGAGCACCTGCCAATGAACCTGGCGGTCCGGCCTGGCGTCATGTCTCAGGAAAATCGGTCGCTGCGCGATATTGAGCGTGTGGCGATCGAAGAAACCCTGCACAAGACGCAGTGGAATGTTTCCCGCTCAGCCCGGTTGCTGGGTGTGGGCCGCAACACCTTGTACGGGAAAATTCGGGAATATCAGATTGAAGTCAAGAAAGAAATGCGTTCGGTTTTTGAGCAGTAGTGTTCGACAACGATACATGTTTGGGGGAAAAATGGTTCGGGCAATCCGTAAAAATATTGACGAGTTGCTGTGAAGGCCTGAAAAATAAGGGCTAACCAAACAGGAGTCCCGGTATGGCATGATTTTTGCATATAAATTAGGGTTGCGAGAAAATAGCGCAAATTCATAAGGGGGGATACATGTTGGCGTACAAGAAGGAGACTCTGCAAAAGTTTTATCGAACCATGGTACGAATCCGACTGTTTGAAGAGAAAGTTCAAGAGTGCTTTCTCGGCGGCGAATTGCCGGGCTTCGTGCATCTTTACATCGGTGAGGAGGCCATTGCGGCCGGATTTCTGACCGAGCTGAACACGGATGACTACATCACCAGCACGCATCGCGGCCACGGGCACTGTATCGGCAAAGGCGCGGAAATCAAACCGATGATGGCGGAAATTTTCGGAAAATCCACCGGCTATTGCAAAGGCAAGGGCGGCTCCATGCACATCGCCGACTTCTCCAAGGGCAACCTGGGCGCCAACGCCATCGTGGGCGGCGGCATNNCGGCTCCATGCACATCGCCGACTTTTCGGTAGGGATGCTGGGCGCCAACGGCGTTGTCGGCGGCGGCATCAATCTGGCAGTCGGCGCCGGCCTGGCAGCCAAACTGAAAAAGAGCGGCCAGCTTGCCGCGACGTTCTTCGGCGACGGCGGCGCAAATCGCGGCACTGTCCATGAAGGGATGAACATGGCGGCGATCTGGAAGCTGCCGGTCATATTTGTCT
>DCTI01000169.1:7233-7569 GCA_002329525.1 Negativicutes bacterium UBA1444 | reverse complement strand
CAATAATAATTATTAAAAAAATTGGAGAAAGTATTATTAATGCAAAAAAAGAAAACATAAAATCAAAGAATCTTTTTATATATAAATACTGCATATGGTTACTTAATTACCCACAATGGAAAAGTACTTTTATTGTGAAGAGAATAATTTCATTCAAAGACTACTTAGCCTATCAAAATAGTGTACATACCATTCAAAAAAAGACGCAAGCCCAACACTGATATCCGTGCTTGGTTTCCAGTCGACGGAGTGTTCCAGTGTGCTTATGTCGGCGCCGGTGCGGTAGACGTCGCCGGGTTGCATGGGTTCGTAGTTGATCATGGCTTTTTTGCCCAA
>DCTI01000169.1:0-7152 GCA_002329525.1 Negativicutes bacterium UBA1444 | reverse complement strand
TATCGTCGATATAGGTGAAGTCCCTGTATAGATCGCCCTGGTTGTAGACGCTGATGGGCTTTCCTTCGAGAATGGCTTTCGTGAACTTAAAGTAGGCCATATCGGGCCGGCCCCAGGGTCCGTAGACGGTGAAAAACCGCAAGCCCGTGGTTTTCAGGCCGTAGAGGTGGCTGTAGGTGTAGGCCATCAGTTCGTTCGATTTTTTTGTCGCCGCGTAAAGACTGATGGGGTAATCGACGTTGGCCGATTCCTTGAAGGGGAATTCGTTGCTGTTTCCGTAGACCGAGGAACTGGAGGCGTAGACCAGGTGCTTCACCTTGCCGTACCTGCAGCCTTCGAGGATATTCAAAAAGCCGACGATGTTGGAATCGATGTACTCGTGGGGATGGTCGAGGGAGTAGCGCACGCCGGCCTGGGCGGCCAGATGGACGACATAGTCCGGCCGCAGCTCGGCAAACAGTTTTTCCATGCCGCCCCGGTCGGCCAAGTCGAGCCGCCGGAACGAAAAAGCGGGAAACTCCCGCAGCTGGTCGAGCCGGGCCTGCTTCAGCGCCGGGTCGTAATAGTCGTTGAGGTTGTCGAGGCCGGTGACGGCCACGCCGGCCGCCAGCAGACGCCGGCACAGATGATAGCCGATAAAACCGGCCGCGCCGGTCACGAGAATGTTGCCGTCAATCCTGTCCATGACGTCCCCTGCCCATCGTATACAAGGTGAAGCCCTGCCGCCGCAACTGCGTCGGGTCGTACTGGTTGCGGCCGTCGAAGATGACCGGCTGTTTCAGGAGGGTTTTCATGCGGTCGAAGTCGGGTTTACGGAACGCCGGCCATTCGGTGACGAGCACCAGGGCGTCGGCGTCGCGCAGGGCTTCGTAGCGTTCCTGCACATATTGGATCGCTGGGTTGTCGCCGAGCACTTTGCGGACGTTCGCCGCGGCGACCGGATCGAATGCGGTCACACTGGCGCCGGCGTCGAGCAGGGCCCGGATCAGGTCGAGGGCCGGAGCTTCCCGGATATCGTCGGTGTGCGGCTTGAAGCTGAGTCCCCAGAGGGCGAACCGGCGGCCGGCGAGGTCGCCGGCGAAGTGCTGCCGGATCTTGTCCAGCAGGCGTTGCCGCTGCCGCTGGTTGACCTCCTCCACGGCGCGCAGGATGGAAAAGTCATAGTCGCGGGTCGCCGCCGTGCCGATCAGGGCTTTCAGATCCTTCGGGAAACACGAACCGCCGTAGCCGAGACCGGCGTACAGGAACGCCGAGCCGATCCGGGAATCGGCGCCGATCCCCCGGCGGATCTCCTCGATGTCGGCGCCCACCAGGTCGCAGTAGCCGGCCAGCTCGTTCATGAAGCTGATCCGGGTGGCCAGCATGGAGTTGGCGGCATATTTGCTCAGTTCCGCCGAAGCGACGCGCATGGTCAGGATGCGCGGCTCGCGCATGTTGAACGGCGAGTACAGTTCCTTCAGCAGTTCGGCGACGCGGCTGTTCTCGGCGCCGATGATGATGCGGTCCGGTTTCATGAAATCCTCGACCGCCGAACCTTCCTTCAGGAATTCCGGGCAGAACGCCACGTCGAAATCCAGGTCGGTCTGCTGGCGCGCCGCCAGTTCCCGGCGGACCGTTTCGCCGACGGCGAGTGTCGTTCCCACCGGCACGGTGGATTTCACGACCACCAGTTTGTAGGCGTCCATGCATTCACCGATGCCGCGGGCGACTTCAAACACATATTGCAGGTCCGACGAACCGTCGGCCAGCGTGGGCGTGCCCACGGCAATGAAAATGAACAGGCTGTTCCGCACGCCCTCGGCGAGGTCGGTGGTGAAATGCAGATTGCCCTCGGCGGCGTTGCGCTTCACGATATCCTGCAGGCCCGGTTCGAAGATCGGGATCTGGCCGTTCTGGAGCTGCTGCACTTTTTCGCTGTCGACGTCGACGCACCAGACTTCGTTGCCCTGCTCCGCGAAGCAGGACGCCGTCACCAGGCCAACGTAGCCGGTTCCGACCATACAAATTCTCATAATATTTCCTCCCGTCCGTGTGAATTCTGCTGAAACCATGCTGGTATCCGCCGGCATGATGATTTATAATATAATGAGTGTGTTTTGGGACACAGTTTACGCTTCGTATTTTATCACATCAGCGGCGGATTGTGTTTCTGTTTTTGGGAAAATTCTCCCATATCCTGTTTGTAAAGGTGGTTTCATCTTGTCGATTCGCATCAGCGTCCAGATTTGCAGCTACAACCGCAAACATCTGCTGGAACGCTCCCTGCGGGCCCTGATGGCCCAGGATCTCCCCCAGGACCACTATGAGATCGTGTTCGTGGACGACGGCAGCACCGACGGTTCGGCCGATATGGCCCGCGGTCTGGCGGCGGAAGGCGTCTGCCGGATCAAGGTTTTCTCCAAGCCCAACGATGGCCTGTCCCGGGCCCGCAACCTCGGCATCCGCAACTGCGACGGCGAGATCATCCTGTTCATGGATGACGACACGTTCGCCGATCCGGCGCTGCTGCGGGAGCATCTGGCCGTGCACGATCAGTATCCGCGGGCAGTGGTGCTCGGCTGGGTCAACCACATCGAAGAACTGGACCCGGTGGGTCCGCGCAAATATGTGATGGCCGATTATTCCCGCAGCTTCTTCTGGACCAGCAATGTGTCGGTCCGCAAGAAATTCGTGGAAGAAGTCGGGCTGTTCGATGAGGATTTCCTCGAGTACGGCTGGGAGGACCTCGAGCTGGGCTGGCGTCTGAAAAAGCTCGGTCTGGAACGCCGGACGACCGACAAGGCGATCGTGTCGCACTTCAAACCGCCCAAGCAGAAGAAGGACCTGCCCGGCATGCTGCGGCAGGCGGCTTCGAGCGGTCGCAGCGCCCTGGTCTATATCAAGAAGCGCCCCACCATCAACGCCCACATGGCTACGGGGATCACTTGGCCGCGAATGCTGCTGGACCGCCTGCTCCGTCCGTTCGAATCCGTGTTTCAGAGCGGAGTGGACAACGCGCCGGAGGGTCCGCTGCGCGGCTGGCCGTTCTGGTGTGCCCGCATCCTGTGCAGTTTCAAATTTTTTGACGCCGTCCGCAAGGGAGACACCCGGCGGCCCGAACGAACCGCGTGAACCGGATCCTGATCATCCGCCTCGACGGACTGGGCGACACCCTGCTCTCGCTGCCGCTGCTCGACGGCCTGAAACGCCGCTGGCCGGACTGTGAAATCACCTATCTGGCTTCGCCGCGCGGCGCCTCGGTGTTTGACGCCGACCCGCGCGTTTCGCATCTGTGGGTGCAGGAGCTCGCCGCTCTGTCCCGGACGCAAAAACGGGAGCTGGGCGAACGGATTCGCGCCGCTGGTTTCGATCTGGTCTTTTGCCTGAACGAAAAGTTCTGGCCGGCTGTCTGGACCTACATGTCGAATGCGACAGTACGCGTCGGCTTCGACCCGGGGTGGTCGCAACTCCCCAAGACGCTGTTGCGCCGTCTGACCCTGACCCACCGGTTGCCGGCGCCGAACGACCCCGCGCAGGCGTCGGTTCATGAAGTCGAGCGGTATGCAGCCCTGGCCGGGTTGGCCGGTTGTCCGGACGCGGCCGGGCCAATGCACCTGATTGTGCCGTCGGCAGCCCGCACCTGGGCGGCAACGGCGCTGGCCGGACTGACGCCGGACCCCGCCGCTCCGCTGATCGGTCTGCATTTGTCCGCCAAATGGGGCTCGGAGGACTGGGGCGACGCTACCTGCCGGGAAGTTGGACTTGCTTTGCTCGACCGCTTCCCGCAAGCCCGTCTGGCCGTGACGGCGGGCCCGGGCGAAGACCGCTTTTTCGCAGAAGCGGCGTCGCTCCTGCCGGTCGGCCGCTTTCAGCTGTTCGCCGGTCTGGAGCTGGGTCAATGGGCCGCGCTGATTGCCCGGTGCCGGGTCCTGGTTTCCATGGACACAGGGGCGGTCCATCTGGCGGCAGCGGTCGGCACGCCAGCTGCCGTGGTCTTTCCCGAGCTGAATTTCGTCCATGCTTCTTCCCGCTGGTCGCCCTGGCAGGTTCCGCACCGGATCCTGCGGCGTCCCGAGCCTGCATCCCGGAACAATTTTTACGCCGCCATTGGCGCGGCAGTGGAGGAATTGTTATGAACCCCGTGATTAGCGTCGTCATCCCGACGTTCAACCGCCGGGAAACCTTGGAACGTGTGCTGCCGCTGTTGGCGAACCAAACGCTGCCAGCCGACCAGTACGAACTGCTGCTGTGCGATTCCGGCTCGACCGACGGCACCGCCGAGCTGCTCGCCGAATTGGCGATCCCCAACCTCCGCCATATTCGCCCCGCCGAAAACCGGGGCCGCAGCGGCGCCCGCAACGCGGGAATCCGGGAAGCGACCGGTGAATTTGTTTTGTTCACCGATGCGGATATTCTGGCCTCGCCCAACCTGCTCGAAGAACATCTGCGTCTGCACCGGGAGCGGCCGCATTCGGCGGTCGTCGGTCTGGAAGTACAGGTGAATACCTTCGAAGAATATGAGCAGGTCCGCGACAATCCCTACGACAAGGGCCGCCATCTGCACGGCCGCAACGATAAGGAAATGTCCTGGCTGTTTTTCCTGACCGGCAACGCGTCGGCGCCGCGCCAAGCCCTGCTCGACGTCGGCGGCTTCGACGAAAACTTCACGGTGTACGGGCACGAGGACCTGGAACTCGGCTATCGGCTACAGAAGGCCGGCTACCCGATCCTGTACAATGCCAAGGCGGTCAACTACCACTGGCATCCGGTCCCGTTCGAGGAACGCTGCGACAAGAAATGGCATTCGGGCGTGGCGACCCGACGCTTCTTCAACAAGCATCAGGACCGCTCCGTGTTGCTGCGGCTCGGGGTGAACCCAGTCACGCTGGGCATCCACGCCCTGGTCTGCGCCGTGCCGTCCTGGCGGGCCAAGCTGCGTTCGAAGCTTTGGCAGACGCGCTGGGGGCAGGAGTTCACGCGACAATATTATTATCTGTGCGGCTATAAGGACCGGCAGCCATGAGTCAACCGGTCGATTTCGCGAAGGTCCGGAATGTGCTGATCCTACGCACCGACCATTTGGGCGATTTGCTGCTCTCCACGCCGCTCATCCGAAAACTGCGGACGGCCTTGCCGGACCGCCGTTTTACTTTGGTGGCGTCGCCGGCCAACGCCCAGGCCCTCGCGGGCTGGGATGCGGTCGACGAAATATTGGTATACGACGCCCGCTGGCCGCTGCGGCAAAAGTGGCGGTTTCTGCAGGAATTGCGGCTGACGAGCTGGGATTTGTGTCTGACGCTGTCACCCCGCACAATTTCCTATATCCTGGGTCGCCTGTCGGGAGCGCCGGTCCGGGCTGGGCTGGTTTACTCGCGGCGGATTCTGGTCCGTCTGCTCCGCCCGTTGTGGCTGACTCACGCAGTCGTATCCCGGGTGGACGAACGGGTGGCAGCCGGGGAAAAGGTCCCGCACGAGGTGTTGCAACTCGATGCGATCGGTCGCGCCATCGGCTTGCCGAACGATCCGCCCGGACCGCTGGAATTGCCGCTGCAGTTGACTGCCCAGGAATGGGCCCGGGAATGGCTGTCAAGCCAGGGATCGCCACCAGACGGCCTCGTCGGGATTCACGGAGCATTCAGATGGTTGTCGAACGGTTGGACCGCGGCGGATTTTCTGTCCCTGATCCGGGCTGTACGGGATTTGCCGGGAGTGAACCGGGTACTGCTGACGTTTGGTCCCGGCGACAAGGAGTTGCAGGCGGAAGTGGAGTCTTTTCTGGAAAAAGAACCGGACCCGGCCCTGCTGCTGCCCGGACAACTGCCTCTGCCACGCTGGGCGGCGCTGGTTTCCCTCTGCGAAGTCGTCATCAGCCCGGACACCGGTTCGTTGCATCTCGCCGTAGCTCTCGGCAAACCGATCGTGGCGCTCTACGAAACCCGAAAATTCGTGCATTGTTCCTCCCAATGGGCGCCGTGGCAAGTTCCCTGCGCCATTGTTCGGCGTGAATCTCCGAATATCACGCTGCCCCGGATTGTCCACGAAGTTCAGCGCCTGCGACAGAAAGAAGGGACATCCCGTGTCTGAGTCACAAAATCCCTGGCAGCAATTGCTCCACCACATCGAAGAACCACCCTCCTCGTACCGGCTGAAGGGAGAATGGGCGCTAACTGTTCTCATCGTGCCGCTGACGTTCGTTTTTCAGTACTTTGACCTGCTCTACGGCAAAAGCGGCAGCCCCGGGGATTCCCCGACCTATGTGCTGTTGCTGTCGGTGTTCACTGCCGTGGCCTTCGCCGGCGTTTTCCTGATCGCAACCCCTGCCGCTGACCGTCAGCTCCGCAAGTTGCTGGCCGACCCGCGCGGCACGGCTTTTCTGTGCGCCCTGCCAATATTGTATACGGGGCTGTTTCTGCTGGTTTTATGGCTGGGCGGCTTTGACGAACTGCAATCCGCGGCGTTGAAAAAGGTCACCGGCATCTGGGCCCGTCTGCCGCTGCCGTTGTTTCTGGCGCTCGCCGCCGCGTTGCTCTATGGAGGATTCCGGAGCGGATTGGCCCTGGCGCAGCAGGCCGCAAAAAAAGCAGCCGGAACGCTGCAGTTTGGTCTGCGGCAGTTCGGCTGCGTGCTGGTGACGGCGGTTCCCTATCTGGTGCTGCAGGAGGTGCTGCCGCTGCTCTGGTGTTTCAGTACGCCAGCGGCGCTCATCGTGATGGTCTATGGGACCGGCCTGGGCCGGGAATATTTCGGCTTCACGTTTTTGCCGCGCTCACGCCGGGAAGCCGGAGCGGTGCTGTTGCTGCTGGCCAGCGGTGTGCTGTTGTTTCTGGCGACGAATTTTATCGTCGGCGGAATCACTTACACCGGCGAGCTCTGGCAAATGACCGCCGCCAAAATCTATATGTTCAGTTTCATGATGCTATTGATCGTCGGCATTTCGGAGGAGGTCATCTTCCGCTGCGGCGTGCTGATGCTGTTCGCCACCTATCTGGGTCACGCCGGCGGCCGGCGCTGGTGGGGGCGACATCCCCGCACCGCCGCCGTCATCGCGACTTCGGCGCTGTTCGGCATCGCTCACTTTCCGCATGGACCGGTCATGATTTTTCTGGCCTTTCTGGCCAGTCTGCTGTACGGGCTGGCGTTCGTGGGCGGACGGAGCCTGTTCGGGCCGGTGCT
>DCTI01000021.1 GCA_002329525.1 Negativicutes bacterium UBA1444 | reverse complement strand
AGAGATGCGGTTCGAGATCAAGGAACTGCAACGCAAACTGAACATCACCGTCCTCTACGTCACGCACGACCAGGAAGTCGCCCTGGCCATCTCGGACCGCCTGGCGATCATGGACGACCAGGGCCGGATTCGCCAGACCGGCAATCCCTGGGAGATCTTTGAGCGGCCGGCCGACCCCTTCATTTTCAACTTTATGGGCATCGCGAACTTCATGCCGGTGCGGCGGGCCGGGGAATCCTACCTTGTCGGCTCCGGCGAGCAGCGCATTCCCTGGGAAGCGCCGCAGGGCGACGCCGCCGAATGGGTCGCGGGTTTCCGCCCCTCCGACGTCCAGATCGCCCCGCAGGGACCGGGCCTTCGCGGCACGATCCGGCGAGCCAGCTTTCTCGGAGCGATGATCGACTATCTGATCGAGGTGGATGGCGCGCATCTGCGCACCAGCATCGAAACCCACGAAGCCGTCGCCAAGGGCCTGATGTTCAAGGAGGACGATTCGTGTTCGATCAGCTTCCGTGACCTCCTCTGGTTCAATGCCCAAAGTCTGAAGGAGGTCGTAAAACAATGAGTTCCGTCACGAAAAAAAGCAATTTCGGCGTCGCCCAGATCATCCTGTTCTTTTCCATCGCTATCCTGGTCATCGTGGTGGCGGTGCCGGTCCTGCTGATCCTGTTCAACGCCTTTTGGGTCAACGGCGAGTTTAACCTCCGCGACGTTGCCAACATCATCATGGAACCGGAAACCTATAAAGCCCTGACAAACTCCCTGATCATCGCCAGCGGCACCACCATCGGCAGCACCATCGTCGGTACATTTTTCGCCTGGCTGGTCACCCGCACCGACCTGCCCTACAAGACCTTCATGAAATCCATGTTCCTGGTGCCGTTCATGCTGCCCTCGTTCATCGGCGCCCTGGCCTGGAAAATGCTTCTTTCCCCGAACGCCGGTTTCATTAACAAATTCTTCATGAACAACTTCGGCTTTGAAGGCCCGATTTTCAATATCTACAGCTACCTCGGCATCGTGCTCGTCGAAGTCATGTACCTGTTCCCGTTCGTCTTCATCCAGGTCTGCGGGGCGCTGGAGCGGATGGACCCGACCCTGGAGGAATCGGCGCGAATCTCCGGCGCCGGGCTGTTCACCATCACCCGCAAGATCACCATCCCGCTGGTTCTGCCCAGCATCCTGTCCGGCGCGCTGCTGATCATGCTGTACTCGATGGCCCACTTCGGCACGGTCGCCGTGCTCGGCATCGAAAACGGCATCTTCAACATCCCGACCCTGATCTACCAGCGCATCCACCAGAGCGCCGGCAGCTTCGACTCGATCCGGACCGGCACCGTTCTGGCCACGGTGCTGGTCATCACTGCGGCGTTCATCATCTGGCTGCAGGGAAAGATCCTGAGCAAGGGCCACTACCAGATCATCGGCGGCAAAAGCTTCCGGCCGATGGAACTGAAGCTGCGCGCCCTGCGCGTGCCGCTGCTCATCATCTGCCTCGCTTATATCGGCTTCACCATCGTCCTGCCGACCGTGGTCATCTTCCTGGTCGGCGGCCTGAAAACCTACGGCTTGCCCTTTACTTTGCAGAACCTGTCGCTGGACAACTACAAATTCATCCTCTTTGACTACAAAGTCACCAAAGACGCCATCTGGAACAGCGTGACGCTGGGCCTGAGTGCGGCGGTCATCACCATGTTCGCCGGCGTCATGATCTCCTACGTCATCGTCAAGATGAAGGTCCGGGGCAAAGGCATCCTGGAATTCCTGGGAATGCTGCCCTTCTCGGTTCCCGGCTCGGTTATCGCCCTCGGCGTGATCCTGGCCTGGAGCGGCCAGTTCGGCATCAACCTCTACAACACGGTCTGGATCATCCTGGTCGCCTACATCGCCCGTTACATGGGCTTCTCCCTCAAGGCGAACTCGGCGGCTCTGGAACAGGTCCACGACTCCCTGGTCGAAGCGGCCCGCTCCTGCGGCGCGACCATGTGGCAGACCCTCAAGGACATCGTGCTGCCATTGGTCCGTCCCGGCATGCTGGCTTCCTTCTTCCTGATCTTCCTCCCCTCGCTGCGGGAACTGACCGTGTCCATCATGCTTTACGCGCCCACCACCCGCACCATCGGCGTGGCGATCTACACGCTGAACGAAGACGGGGAAACCGTAGTTTCGGCGGCGCTGGCCGGCATCGCCCTGATCCTGATCATCGTGGGGCAGACGTTGATCAACCGCTTCACCAGAAAGGCAGGTGCGTGATTCAATCATGTCTTACATCCGTTTATTAAATGTCACGAAACAATTCGGCGCCGTCACCGCCGTCAATTCGCTGAACCTGGAAATCGAAAAGGGCGAATGCTTCTCGATGCTGGGACCGTCCGGCTGTGGCAAGACCACGACGCTTCGGATGGTGGCGGGATTCGAGGACCTGTCCGACGGGGAAATCCATGTCGGCGACCGCCTGATCTCCTCGCCGAAGCGCAACTACTACCTGCCGCCGGAAAAGCGCAACTTCGGCATGGTGTTCCAGGCCTTCGCGGTCTGGCCGCACCTGTCGGTCTATGAAAATGTCGCGTTCCCGCTGCGCATCCGCAACATCCCGACCGACGAAATCGAAAAACGCACGAAGGACGCCCTGCGCTCGACCAACCTGCTGAAAGCCGCGGACGGCAGCCCGGCGGACCTCTCAGGCGGCGGCAAGCAACGGGTGGCGCTAGCCCGGGCGCTGGCCATCAACCCCGACGTCATGCTCCTGGACGAGCCGCTATCCAGTCTGGACCCGCATCTGCGCGAGGAAATGCGGTTCGAGATCAAGGACCTGCAGCGCAAATACGGCTTCTCCATCATGTACGTGACGCACGACCAGGCCGAGGCCATGGCGCTCTCCGACCGCATCCTGGTCATGAAACTGGGCGTCGTGCAGCAGATCGACACGCCGTTCAATGTCTACAACAACCCGGCCAACAAGTTCGTGTTCAGCTTCATCGGCCTCTCGAACTTCCTGGACATCGTTTGGTCCGACGGCCGGGCCTTCGCACGTGGCGCCAGCTCGGCGCTGCCAGAGAGCCTGACTCCACCCGAGACCATGCGCGGCAAAGCCCCCTTGTCTCTGGCCAGTCGCCCGTCCGAACTCGATTTTGTCGCCGATGGCGACGAGTGCGGCCTGCGCGGCGTTGTCAGCCGCAAATCCTTCCTGGGCGAGATCATCGACTATCAGGTGAAAATCGGCGAACAGGAAGTGCGCGTCCAAAAAGGCCGCCGCGACCCCGGCCCCGAAGCGGGCGAAGCCTGCTGCCTGAAGTTGGCACGGCCGTTCTGGTACGCCGGCGAGGAATAAATAATCCGAACCGAACATTAACGTGACGATGAAGCCGGCGGGGCGATCCCACCGGCTTCTTTGTTCTGGAAAACGCGGGACCAATGAGCACCATGGAAATATTATTGAAATATTCAAAATAATTTTCGGAATAGGAAGAAACTTACTGGAATTTATCAACTTGAAGTAATAGAATATCAGTGATGAGAATTAGCTAATGCGCACAAGACGGGGTACTGTTGGGCAAACTCGCCCAAAGGCGGGGACGCAAAGCCGTGGGTCTAAGGGCCGCGGATACGTGGCTCATGACTGCCAGGTTGCACCGAATTTATTCGGCTGTACTGGCAGTTTTATTTTTGCCTGCTTTAAATTGGCCGTAATTTGTTGGTCCGGGCGGCGCATTTCTGCCGCAACTCGCGTTCGCTCTGCAGCGGAGGTTAGTTTCGACCTCAAGAAGGAGGCGGGAAAATGACGGACGTAAAAATCACTGACAATGAATTGTCGATGAAGCGGACGCTGATGTCGTCGGAACGGACGTTGCTGTCGTGGGTGAGAACGTCCCTGTCTTTTATCAGTTTTGGCTTCACCATGTATAAAGTACTGGAATCCATAGCCACGAAGTTATCAATGAGCATTGAAGTACTGCAGCCGCGACATCTGGGCCTTTTGTTCATGGCTGCCGGAACAATCCCGCTGGCAGTTGGAATGTACCAATATTATTCCCTGGTTGCCGACTTGGGGAAAACCGTTAAAGAGGCGATCTTCAATCCAAGCTTTTTCCTGGCGTTTATTGTTTTATTGCTCGGAATCACGCTTTTCTTTGATATCATATTTCGGTGGCATCTATTGTAAAAGGAATGTGATCAATGTGTTTCGCCATGGGGGCACATTTATTGTCGCAGTTGGGCTGGCAACTTTTTTGTTGCTTGCCGGACGCTTCTCGCTGGCGAAAACAACGCGAAAAAGAACGACCCTGTCGGTTGCGGCCGGCGGGTCTATCGCCTATATTTTCGTTAACTTGTTGCCGGAGATTGAAAACGCCGCGGCGCTTTTCCGCCAGGAAACCCACACTTTCATGCCGTTCGAAGGAATTCATGGCGTAAATCTGGCCATGTTGGCCGGCTTTCTCAGTTTCTATGCCCTGGCGGGCATCGTGCCGGCAGAACGCGAATCCGGGCAAGCTTCGCAGAAGCTGGCCTTCTGGACGCAAATCCTGGGATATGGCGGCTATATCGCTGTGATCGGCTATCTTCTTGTAAGGTCTTTGACCGCAGTGGAGCAGTCGTTGCTGTTTTATGCGATCTCGATGAGCTTTCATTTTCTGCTGGTGGGGTTTGGATTGCGCGAGTTGCATCCGAAACATTACGACCGCATCGGCCGGTATGTGTTGGCGGCTTTTTGTCTGTTTGGCTGGTTTGTGGGAGTCATGATCGATTTGCCGAAGCCGGCTGTCATTCTGCTGTTTGGGTTTGTCAGCGGGGGAGTGGTTTCTGTTACCGGCATCGTGGAATTGCCGAAGGGTAAAGAAGGCAAGACGATTCCTTTTATGGCGGGAGCGTTGGGGTTTGCGGTTTTTCTGATGGTCTGCCGATAGAAGAGGAGGGAGGACAGTGCTGCGAACAAAAACCTTGTTTGTTTTTTTGGTTGCCCTGGGCATGCTTGCCGCAGCGATTCAGCCGGTTTACGCCATCGACGAACCATTGCCGTCCTGGAACGACGGTGCGGTGAAACAATCAATCATCGATTTCGTCCAGCGGGTGACGACCGAAGGGAATCCGTACTTCGTTCCCATACCGGAACGGATCGCTGTTTTCGACAATGACGGCACGCTTTGGGCGGAACAACCGGCTTATTTTCAGGGGTTGTTCGCCATTGACCGGGTCCGTGCGCTGGCGCCGCAACATCCCGAATGGACCACTATCCAGCCCTTCCAGGCTGTCCTCGCGAACGACCTGAAAGCATTTGCCGCAACCGGGCTGCAAGGTATTGCTGAACTTATGATGGCAACGCACGCCGGCATGACTACGGTGGAGTTCGACGCTACCGTTAAAGATTGGCTGGCTACGGCCCGCCATCCCAAGTTCAACAGACCCTATACATCGCTTGTGTATCAGCCGATGCTAGAGCTGCTGGAGTATCTGCGGGCGAATGATTTCAAGACGTTCATTGTCTCCGGCGGCGGCGTAGAATTTGTGCGCTGCTTCAGTGAGAAAGCCTACGGCATTCCGCCCGAACAGGTCGTCGGCAGCATGATAAAGCTGCAATACGAACAGCGCGACGGCAAACCGGTTCTCGTGCGATTGCCCGAGGTGGTCTTCATTGATGATAATGCCGGAAAACCTGTCGGTATCCAATCTGCCATCGGGCGTCGCCCCATCGCTGCTTTTGGCAACTCTGACGGTGATTTTGAGATGCTCGAATGGGTCACGGCCGGCAGCGGGGAGCGCTTCGGACTGATCGTCCACCACGATGACGCCGTGCGTGAGTTTGCCTATGACAGCGGGGCCATCGGCAAACTTGACCGCGGTCTGCGGGAAGCCCCCCAACGCGGCTGGGTTCTGGTGAGCATGAAAAACGACTGGAAGAAGATTTTTCCATGATGAAAAATCTTCTTTTCATTTCTCCCCCGGCCTTCCATGTAATGGCCAAGCCTACAGGGGCCGCCTGCAACCTCAATTGCGCGTACTGTTTCTTCCTGAAAAAGGCGAGCCTGTATCCTGACAGTACATTCCACATGTCCGACGAGGTGCATGATGCTTACATCACGCAGCTGTTTGAGGCTCACCGGACGCCGCGGATAACCGTTGCCTGGCAGGGCGGCGAGCCGACGCTCATGGGACTCGGTTTTTTCAAGCGTTCCGTCGAGTTCCAGAAACAACAGGCCAAGCCGGGAACCGTGATCGAAAACACGTTTCAAACGAATGGGATCCTCGTTGACGACGAGTGGTGCCGCTTTTTTCACGACAACAATTTTTTGGTCGGACTGAGCCTGGACGGCCCCCGGGAACTTCACGACATTTACAGGCAGGACAAAGGGGGTCAGGGAACCTTCGAGCGGGTCATGAAAACGGTCCGTTTGCTCCAGAAACACAAGGTGGAGTTCAATATCCTCTGCACGGTCAATTCGAAAAATGCCGATTACCCCCTGGCGGTTTACCGATTCTTCCGGGATGTGGCCCGCACGCCTTACATCCAGTTCATCCCGATTGTGGAACGGGACAACGAAACCGGTTATCAGGAAGGCAACCAAGTCACCGATCGGTCCGTCCGGCCAAAGCAATATGGCCGGTTTCTGACGGAGATTTTTGATGAATGGGTGAGCCGGGATGTCGGGCAAACTTTTGTTTTGAATTTTGACGGAGCCCTGGCGGGTTGGCTGGACATGGCGGGAACCGTCTGCATCTTTGGTCCAACCTGCGGTTTGGGCATGGCGCTGGAAGATAACGGCGACCTGTATTCCTGCGACCATTTCGTCGAGCCGAAGCACTTCCTCGGCAACATCCTAACGACGCCCATGGCCGAAATCATAGGTTCTGACAGGCAAAGAAAATTCGGGCAGGATAAATGGGATACTCTGCCGTCGGTTTGCCGGGAATGCGATTTTCTCTTTGCCTGCAACGGGGAGTGCCCCAAGAATCGCTTCGTTGAGACGTCCGATGGCGAACCGGGCCTCAACTACCTGTGTGAAGGGTACAAGTTCTTTTTTCAGCACGCGGATCATTCCATGAAGATCATGGCTGCGCTGCTCCGCCAGGGCGGACGGGCGGAAGACATCATGAAATTGGGGAACCACAAAAACATCGAAGGCGTGAATGCGAAACCCGCTAAATTGGGTCGAAACGATCCGTGCTACTGTGGAAGCGGACAAAAGCTCAAGAACTGCCACGGCAAATATATAATGAATGCCTGAAATGAAAATTGGAAGGAGGAATCAGAATGGCAGCCGCAAAACCGAATATCCTGAGCCTGATGGGTGATGATATCGGCTTGTGGAACATTAGTTACATCAGTAAGGGACAGATGGGTTACCGGACCCCCAACATCGACCGGATTGGCAATGAAGGCGTGTTCTTCACCGACTTCTATGGACAGCAGAGCTGCACAGCCGGGCGGGCTGCTTTTATCACCGGACAGAATCCGATCCGGACGGGTCTGACCAAAGTCGGAATGCCGGGCGCTACTGTCGGACTGCATGCAGAAGACCCAACCATCGCCGAACTGTTGAAACCGCAGGGCTATGCCTGCGGCCAGTTCGGCAAGAACCATCTGGGCGACCGGGATGAATTCCTGCCGACTGTGCACGGCTTTGACGAATTCTTCGGCAACCTGTATCATCTGAACGCCGAGGAAGAACCGGAACTGCCCGATTATCCGAAGGATCCGGCGTTTAAGAAGATGTTCGGACCCCGTGGCGTGCTCCATTGCATATCTGACGGCAAGGGCGGGCAAACGATTAAGGATACTGGCCCATTGACCAAGAAGCGTATGGAAACCATCGATGAGGAGATCACGTCGGCTGCTCTCGACTGGATGGAAAAGCAAGCCAAGGCGAAGCAACCGTTCTTCCTCTGGTACAACTCGACGGCCATGCACTTTCGGACCCACCTCGCCGCCAAGAACCGCGGCAAGAGCGGGCAGGACGATTACAGCGACCGGATGGTCACCCATGACGAGCAGATCGGCCAGATGCTCGACAAACTCGATGCGTTGGGCATCGCTGATAACACCATCGTCATGTATACCACGGACAACGGACCCGAGAATGATACCTGGCCCGATGGCGCCAATACGCCGTACCGCAGCCAGAAGGATACCAACTGGGAGGGCGCCTGGCGCGTGCCGACCTTTATGCGCTGGCCGGGCAAGATCAAAGCCGGTTCGGTCCTGAATGGCATCGTTTCCCTGCAGGACATGCTGCCGACCCTGCTGGCCGCAGCCGGCGACCCGGGAGTCAAAGAGAAACTCCTTAGCGGCTACAAAGTCGGTGACAAGACCTTTAAGGTCCATATCGACGGCTTCAATATGCTGCCCTACCTGACCGGCGATGTAAAGGAAAGCCCCAGGACCTTCTTCTTCTACTTTAGCGATGACGGTGAGCTCATGGCGCTGCGGAATGGCGACTATAAGTTTGTGCTGGCGGAGCAGCGCGAAACTACGATGCGGGTCTGGGGTGAACCGCTGGTGAAGTTCCGGGCGCCGAAGATATTCCATCTTCGCCGCGATCCGTTCGAGCGGGCCGACTTCAACTCGAACACATACTCTGAATGGGAGATCGATCACATTCCCCAGTCGTACGCGATGCAAGCGTTGGTAGCAGCGCAGATCGAAGATTTCATGAAGTTCCCGCCGCGCCAGAAACCAGCCGCGTTCAACCTGGACGCGGTGATGCAGCAAATGCGGGAGGGACTCCATCGTTGACCAATTAGCGGAACGAAAGGAGGAAATGAACATGGCGGGCAAAAAACCTAATATCCTGATCATCTGGGGAGATGATATCGGTTGGTACAATATCAGCGCCTACAATAACGGTGTCATGGGATACAGAACCCCCAACATCGACCGGATTGCCAAGGAAGGGATGCTATTCACCGACTGGTATGGTCAGCAGAGCTGCACCGCTGGCCGCGCCGCCTTCATTACCGGGCAGTCGCCGATCCGCACCGGCTTGACCAAGGTCGGCATGCCGGGATCGAAACTCGGCCTCCAGCCGGAAGACCCGACGATTGCTGAACTGTTGAAACCGCTGGGCTATGTCTGCGGCCAATTCGGCAAGAACCACCTGGGCGACCGCGACGAGTTTCTGCCCACTGTGCACGGTTTCGACGAGTTCTTCGGCAACCTCTACCACATGAACGCTGAAGAAGAGCCGGAACACGAGGACTATCCGCCGGAATCGAAATATCCCAACTTTAGGAAGACATTCGGGCCGCGCGGCGTGCTGGAAAGCAAGTCTGATGGCAAGGGTGGGCAGACAGTTGTGGATACCGGTCCGCTGACCAAGAAACGGATGGAAACCATCGATGAGGAGATCAGTGCGCGGACGATTGACTTCATCGAACGACAGGTCAAGGCAGACAAACCGTTTTTCTGCTGGTGGAATTCGACACGGATGCACGTTAACACGCATCTGAAGGCTGAATCCCAAGGCAAGACCGGGCTGGGCCTCTATCCTGACGGCATGGTTGAGCACGACGGACATGTTGGAAAACTACTCGCAAAACTTGACGAACTGGGAATCGCGAACAATACTATTGTGATGTATTCAACCGACAACGGCGCCGAAAAATGCACCTGGCCTGATGGCGGAACTTCACCGTTCCGGGGTGAGAAAGGTACGAACTGGGAAGGCGCCTGGCGCGTGCCGTGCGCAATCCGCTGGCCGGGCGTAATCAAGCCAGGGACCATCAGCAACGAACTGTTCTCGCATCAGGACATGCTCCCCACGCTTCTGGCTGCGGCCGGTGAGCCGGATATCGTGGAAAAATGCAAGAAAGGCCATCAAGCTGGCGCTAAGACCTTCAAGGTCCATCTCGACGGCTACAATTTCATGCCCTATCTGAAAGGTGAGGCGCCGGCAAGCCCGCGTCACGGTTTCCTTTACTGGGGCGATGAGGGCGAACTGATGGCGTTGCGCTGGGGCAATTGGAAGTTGCATTTTGCTGTGCAACAATCGGAGGGAGCCGGAGCCTGGACAACTCCTCTCGTGAATTTGAAGGCGCCGAAGATCGTAAACCTTCGGGCTGATCCTTTTGAGGAGGCAGATATCTCCAGCTTCAATTACATGACTTGGGGTGTCGGTCATCTCTTCATGTTTGTTCCAGCCATAGCCATCGTCACGGAGTTTATGAAAACCATGGTGGAGTTTCCGCCCAGACAAAGTCCGGATAGCTGGGTGCCTCAAGACGTGATGGCACAGCTGCGCAAACGTGCAGATGCTATTAAATCTGCCGCTCATCCGGGCTGAACAGGTCCGAAATCCCCGGCGGACCGACTGTCCGCCGGGGCCCCCCTTCTGAACGGCAAAACAAAAGGAGGAGTTGCTCATGAAACGACTGATCGTTGTGGTTCCATTCCTGCTGTGCTGCCTGTTGCTGGGACAGCAACAGGCCTGGGCAACGGAGGGGGGAGCAAGCTACTACTTGCCGGGCGCTCCCGTAACCTTCGCCACGGCTATGGCACCGCCACCCGGATTCATGGGTCTCAACCAGATGGTGTTCATGAACCTCAGGGGCAATAAGGCCGTTTTGGGCGGCAGAGTTAGTTTCGATCTCAAAGCCCAACCGTTTTTTGATTATGTTGGCGGTTTATATACACTGGACAAGGCGGCAAATGCCCGTACAACCTGGCAACTGGGTGCCTTTGTCCCCGTTGGCCATGCTTATGTCAAGTCGAGCCTGAGTTCAGGCGTTGGCTCTGCCAGCCGGTCCGACGCATCAACCGACATCGGTGACGCCCTGCTGATGGCGGCGATGTATTGGAAAAATGGCGACTGGAATTACAAACTTGTGGAATCAATTTATGTGCCGACTGGCGGCTACAAATTGAACTACCCGGCAAACGTTGGCCGGAATTATTGGGGGTTTGACACGACCCTGGTCATGACTTGGCTGAATATGAAAACCGGCACCGAAGTCTCCATCGCCCCGGGGTTCCTGATCAATACGACCAACAGCGCCACCGACTACAAGTCGGGAACTGAGTTTCACATCGACCTTGCCGTGAATCGCCACTATTTTGCGAAACACTATGCCGTAGGCATACACGCCTACTATTATCGCCAAATATCCGGCGACAGCGGCAGCGGTGCCCGGTTGGGCAGTTTCAACGGGGAAGCGCTGGGTGTTGGGCCGGCTTTTCTCTGGACGCCCCCGGCAGGCAAAGGCCGATGCTCCATCATTGCCAAGTGGATGTTTGACGTGAGCCATACAAACCGTCTGCATGGCGATTATGGGCAGCTTATCATCAGCTATAAATTCTGACAGTGCAATCAGGCACTGGAGGGAGGCCGGTATGGATGCTTGGTTGAATCGGCTGGCCGAACTGTTGCTGGGACGGGTGGGGGGGCCGCTGCATCTACGGTTCTTGCTCCAGCCGGTCATGGCAGTCCTGCTTGCGGTCCGAGATGGCAGACTGGATGCGAATGCGGGGAGGACCCCGTACTTTTGGTCTTTATTCACGGAACCAAACCAGCGCTGGGAGAAACTGCGCGCCGGCNNTCCAGGGTGTTTCTGCTGGCCGTTGCATTGGATTTTCTGTACCAGTTCCTGGTATTGCCGCGCTTGTACCCGGTGCATGCGTTGATTGTCGCCATTGCCTTGGCGATCGTTCCCTATTTGTTTCTCCGTGGCCTTGTTACCCGGATCAGTGCAGCCGGCAGGTTGACGCGGAAGCCGGAATAACGCTTCTCGCCNNTTGACTCAATGGATTGGCGATGTTGTCAAATAAATAATCCCTGCCGCTACAGGCAGGGATTATTTTTCTGGTTACTGCGGGAAGAATTTTGAATGGATCATTGGCTAGGGGCAGATTCCGTTGTTGCAACCCAGTCGGGTGCAGCACAAGCTGCGGTCGCTGCAAGGCTGGCCGGACGGTGTGCAACAGGAACCGCCGGCGCAGCGGCCGCTGCAACATTCCTGATCCTCGGAACAGGCGTTCCGGTCCTCGCGGCAATCGGTACGCNNACTTGGTCTGACTGTTGCAGGCGCCGCCCGGCGGCGTGCAACAGGTCGTGCCTTCACATTTGCCGCTGCAACATTCCTTGTCTTCCCAACAAGCGTTGCGGTCGGTTTTGCACTGCGTTTGATCCGGGCAGCATTTCGTCGCGCCATTGACGGTGCAACACTTGGTNNCGCCGCCGCTGCAGCATTGCTCGCCCGGTTTCACGCAGCCGCCGCCGGCGCAGCAGGTAGTGCCGCTCGGACAGCAGCCGCGGCCGTCATTGCAGCAGAAGCTGCCGGCGTTGCAGCAGCGGTATTCGCCGTTGACCTGGCAGCAACTTTCGCCGGATCGGCAGTATTGGTTGCCNNGCAGCTGCCGCCCGGCGGGGCGCAGCAACTACCGAGACATACCAGGCCCGGACTGCAGCAATACTGGCCGCTGCAACAGGTGGTGCCGGAGCGGCAGCAACCGTTGCCGCAGCAGTTTGTTCCGGCGGGGCAACAGCCGCTGCCGCAGCAAATGGCGCCGTTGTTGCAACAACCGCTGCCGCAGGAAACCCCGTAGGGACAGTTGGCCAAAGCTTTAAAGGGTGGACAGACAAGGTCCCGAATATTGGCGGTCAGGATTTTGGTTCGGGCGTCGACAAATTGGGGACGGTTGTAGTTTTGGGCCGCAGCGGCCGCAATGCCGCCGGGACTTGCCGCCAGCAGGAGGAATATTATGAGCCCCAGTGGCAGCAGGAAGGACCTGCTTTTCATGATGCTCACCTCCGCGAGAATTCACGCGCTTGTCTGTTCAATATAACGTGCTTTGTTAAAATTAACGGAATATTTGTAATAATAATATCATGATTTGGTGAAACCAGCAATAAAATAAGGGCTTGACGATTTGAGGCCATATTCCGCATTGCGCCGATCAAGGCCAGGACAGTGTCTTTTGAAATCACGGATCGCATCAAAGCGCCTGAAGGTGTTGATGCATGGGGGTTCGTTACCCATTTGCGTCGCAAGGAGATAGCGTAACAAAAATAGGCGAACCCCGAATATAGGGCTCGCCTATTCATTATTCTTTTAAATAAAATTACCAGGAAAATGTTGCGGAACAGCTGGCTCGTTCTGCTCCTGCCGGAATCGTGGGGTACAGGCGATAGGGACCGCCTTTGCCGATGACTTGTCCAAGGGCTCTGTTGGCAGGTTCCCAAAGATTCCACTCGCCGCTTCTCATGGTACTGAAGCCTTCGATCCAAAAGCCGGCGCCCTTGACGTTGCAGTTCACTGCGGTGATGGTTGCACTGGCAGGGAGGGAAAAGGAATCAGCCTGTAGCACGTTGGAGCGTCCCGGGGCTCCTTTGATCTGAGTTCCGGAGGCTGTTAACGAACCGGCAGAGGCAACCAGAGGCAGAGAGGATACCAACAGCGTGAAGACGAGCACGCACATGAACAATTTCCTCAACATTTTTTTAACCTCCTTTATTGCGGCAGGGATACGATGATTTGCATTGTTTTGCGCTTGCGCCGGATCGATTCATGCGATGGCCGAACCCAATGCTGAGCGCGGGATCAAAATGCTGACCGGCAAAAAATCACCTCAGTTCTTTTATGATACCAGTGCATAAGGGCTTCATTGCTCTGTATTTCATTTCGCTTTGTGAATAGTTTTTCCTTTATTGCGGCAGGAAAAATTTTGAACGGGGCGAAAGCCTCGTTTTTATTTTGAATAGTTAGATAATTTTAGCAGGAATTTACTGGGTAGCGTAAAATAAATATACTGTATCCGTTTGCGCAATCGCGCGGTGTAGGACCGCGAGGCAGGAGGTGAAGCCAGGGCAGCGATACGGGAACGTTGGACTCCGGAATGACAGGCCATAGAAAGATAGGGGAAGGAGTGGAACAATGAAAAAATTAAGCGTGTTGTTGGTGTTCTTGGCGATCTTGCTGACATCCAGTCTGGGGTTGGCATTTGAAAATGTGAAATTCGCCGTGATTTCCGATCCCCATATTTCCATCCCTCAGCAAAGAGGGGTTAGCGATGGCTACAAACTAGGCTTGCAGACACAGATGCTGGCTGAAAACACTGTGGCGGAGTTGAATAAAATCCCGGATTTGCAGTTTGTCCTGGTCACCGGCGATCTCACGCAGGATGCCGAACCATGGAATATCGACGTTTTGCGCCGTATTCTCGACGGTTTGAAAGTTCCTTATTTTGTGACGCTGGGCAACCATGATCTGAGCCGTGTTCCCCACAATTTGAAGGATCAGCCGGTTACTCTTTCAAAATATACGGTCGCAGGAGCTTTCATCGGCAAGTCGGGCGGCATGACGCCTGGCATGACGTATTATGCCCATGAAGTGGCCAAGAACCTGGTGCTGATCAACCTGGATACTTCGCGGGCCCAGGTATTTGCGCCGGAAGCAGGTCTCAATGACTACGGCGGGTATGTCGATCCAGGGCAAATGCGCTGGTTGGAAAAAACTTTGCAGGCCAATCAGGGGAAAACGATCATTGTGATGACCCACCATAATTTGATCCCTTGGTGCGAGGGCGACCGGACCGACCACAACAAGTGGGGATGGTTCCGGATTGACAACGGCAACGCCGTACAGTCCATGCTGCAAAAATATGGAGTGAATGCTATATTTACCGGGCATCGGCATATTTCGACCCGCTATCAGGACGTGGGCGGCGTGTTCAATTTCGTTCATCCGGCGCTTTCCACCTATCCGATGCGGTTTACCCTGTATGACATGACGCCGCAGGGATTGAAGTATGAGGTGAAAAATGTTCCGGCATCCGATGACGTTTGGGCGCTGGCGAAAAAGAACTTCCTCGCTGACAGTTGGTGGCGGGATGCCGACCAACCCAACACACCCGAAGGGAACGCGAAATATCTGGAACTGTATGAAGGAACCAGCATGAGCGGGTCGGTAAAATTCAAATAACGAACTCGGTGCGGCTATACGTGAAAAATCCCTGGACATCGTGGTGCCCAGGGATTTTCTTTTGAGGTCGCGTGTTGCGAATTTTGTGTGTTCGCTTTACAACGCCCTTCTCTTTCGCTATACTATTTACACAGAACAAATGTTCGTACAAAAATGCGGGAGGCGGTTTGTTGTGAAAAAAACCATGATCGACAAGGCGGAAGAACTTTTGGCGAAATGCGAGGTCGTGACACTGGCGTCCATCAATGAAGAAGGTTATCCGCGCGTTTGCGTAATTTCCAAGATCAAGACGGAGGGAATCCGGACGATCTGGATGGCCACTGGGACCCACTCCGCCAAGACAGGGCATTTCCGGCAAAATCCCAAGGCCAGCGTCTGCTATTATCTGGGCGGCGACAGCGTCACGCTGTTGGGCGAGGTCGAGATTGTCCAAGACGCGACGATCAAGCGCGAACTCTGGCAGGATTGGTTCATCGCACATTTCCCCCAGGGCGTCGACGATCCGGAATACTGCGTTTTACGGTTTGATGCCCGGCAGGCGACCTGCTGGATCAATCAATGCTTTGAAACCCATCACTTATAAGTGACGATCCAGTTTTGAGACAGGCGGGGGAGTCCCAATAAATTTATCTGGGCGAAAACATAAGGAAAGCAAAAACGGGTTTGACGAAATCGTCAAACCCGTTGATTTACTTTTTGTATACATCGCCTCTGGGACTGACAGTAATGATGCTAATGAGCAGAATTGCGTGATCGGGCTCAAAGATAACGCGATAATCGCCGACACGTAAACGGAATTCGCCGGGACGGCCTTGCAACGGTTTAATGTCCAATCCTTGCATCGAGAGATCGAGAGCCAGTAAGTCAACTGCCTGAACAATCCGTTTGCGATTATCCGGTCCAAGCCGCTTGATATAGCTTACGGCTTTTCTGGACCAACGGATTTCATAAGCCGGCAAGTTTTCGCACCTCATCATGGGATACCCACTTGCCCTGCTTTATTTCCCGTTTCGCTTTGTCGGCCTCGGCAGCTTCGAGAGGCGACAGTTTGTCGTCCGAATGTTCGATGAGAAATTCCAGAAAGCGTTCCGCGGTTTTCCGTTCACTGACGGGAACTCGGCGGGCAAGCTCCTGCAGTCGCTTGATCGGTACGCTCATTTTGACGGCCTCCTTTGCTTTACTCAACATTCTTCTCAAGATTCTGCGGGCCTATTGGATCGAATCGGCGGCCGCTTGACTCACATTCAAGAGGTCATTTATAGCAAACCAAGATTTCCGATGGTGGTGAGGTTAGTGACGGCAACTAAGCAGTGTCAATTTTCCTATGCAGTTATTATATCATGTGATTTCAGTGGTAAAAAGTTTAGGACGCCTAAACGCTGTTTTATTCCGCCACGGCGTGTTTCTGTGCGAAAAGAAAATAGATTACCGGAAAATCTACGAAAATCTTGAGTTACCTTGGTGCGGCATGCTAGTTATCAGTCTTCCAGAAAGGCAATCACATTGTTTAACCGGGCCAATAGAATCGGCGAGATTCTCAATGTCCGATTGGCCAACCCCGAACCGCCATAGACGAAGGAATACTGGAAAAGACGCTTATCAAACAGGACAGGCATATTCAGGCCGACCATCGGCATATCGCCAGCGTCAAAGCCTGTTATTTCCCGTAATTTATTCCGCTTGGCCAGCTGAAATTTTGCGGAACCGATAATAGCAGCGACCTGTTTAAAATCCAAATGGTTTCGGCTGCCGGAAAAGATGATGGAAACATATCCATGATCCGTTTCTGCAATCAAAGTCGGCGCGGTTTGTCCGGACTCGATGCCGAAGAACGCTGCCCCGTCGGCAGCGGAACAAAGGTGCTGTTCATGGTGGATCAATTCGTACTCGACGCCCGAACTTTCCAGAGCGCTTTTGACAATATCCATGGTTATATCCCTCGTGTGTGGAACTTTACCTGGCTGAGCGGGCGTTGGTTTTCTTGGCGCCGTTGTTCACATAATGTTTAATGGCTTCCTCAACGGCGGAATTGAGTGTTTGCCCGCGCGATGCCGAAACCAAAGCCAATGTTTTATGAAGTTCCGGCGACACACGTACATTAAAGCTTCCTTTATAGGTTTTTTCCGGTTCTATACCATTCGCGGCGCACATTTCAAGATACTCATCCACCGCGCCCTGAAAATCGTCTCGAAGGCTTTGTACGCTGTCGCCTTCATAAGATATAAGGCTGTTAACCCCGATGACTTTGCCGAAAAGCACATTATCTGTGCCGGAAAGCTCCACTGTGCCATAATAGCCCTTATATTCCAACATATTGTTCACAGCAAGGCCTCCTTCTCTAGGATTTCTAAAACTTGCCTAATCTGATACTCTAAAAGCTCATTGCGCGGGTGCGGCTTATGCAGCACAATTGCAACGTTTCCTTTGAGAAATTTCACCCGAGAGCCGCTTGTCTTGCCCTTGTTTGACATTGCAAAACCCAAAGCTTCCAAAACGGACTGCAGTTCATCAAACGAAAAATCTTTTGGATTGGTTTTTAATCGTTCAATCAGTTTTTCTTTTTTGCCCATCATCGTACCTCGTCGCTATTATTATATCTAATTCTTTCGGATTGCTGCAACTAAAAAATAGTTGCGAATTACTCCGGAATTCGGCAAAAATCGACGGTGCTCATCCGTATAAGTAAATGATTTTAATACTGACGATTTCATGTCCGCAAAAGGCTAAAAACTAATTTTTCACATCCTCGGTTTAACAAATACATTTTTGTACAATTTTTGATATAGTTAGTATATAAGTAGCTTTTGGGGGTGTCATTTGTGCTTAAATTCGGAGAAACGAACAGCATAAATGGTTTTATTGAAAGTTTAGAGGAGATAGAGAAATATTTTTCAAACCAAGTCAGTAAAACGAAAAATACCGTGCAAGACACTGACGTTACCCGTAGAATTGAGAGAGCAGATTGGTATCTGAGAGGCTTGGCCTACCACGCCAATAATATTACCGGGTTATATGGGCAATTTGCTAGCGGTGTCAGTGCGCGTTCAAAAAACATTTACCCCGGGCCACCTTCAGTTATCATCATGTATGCAAAAGAAACACAAGCACTACTCTTTGAGTTCTATGCTTTAGTAAATTTGAGCAAAATTGCATTAGATAGTTTAAGCAAACTGCTTTATCCTTTATTTGAAAATAGACACTTACCAAAATCAATCACGGCATTTCAACCGGGCACGACTAATTGCCCGGTATACGAAACACTGTGTAAAATTCCGGAAATTTCCTATTTAGTTGATTTGAGAAACTGTTTAGTCCATTATAGATCGCTTGCGTCAACTGATAATGCTTTTGTTATGCAAGAAGGCATATTATTAGAAGCTGATAGCCCTTTTGTGGATCCGTGGACAGACAGCATGTTTCAAGCAACATATCGTTTGGATGGGGAAAAAGTAGTGGTTAATGTGCTGTTGCCAGATGAAATATTTCTCAAAGAGGATAAGTCCACGAAAAAACTTTCTAATTTTACATATAAGAATAAATTCAATTTGCTTTCTTTCAGTTACAGGTTTGCAACTGGAATTATTATGGCTTATTGCAAAGCTCTCGAATTATTACGTGATCCAACTATACGTTATAAATACAAATGAGGGATTTGTAATAAAGTTGACGATTCATTCTTCGCAGTCTAAAACGATGCTCAAAGAATTGTGGCTATCAGCTATGTTCGATTATTTTACGGCCTAAGAAAAATAAACCCCAATTTGACTCCCAAACATGAAAAAACGGGTTTGACGAAATCGTCAAACCCGTTGATTTACCTTGGTGGGGCATACTGGTTTCGAACCAGTGACCTCTTGAATGTGAGAGATATCTGGGCATTTTTGAGGGAAAAACCGGCAGCAGAGTTGTGACGGTAAAAAGAGGGGTTAACGCCTATAAAATCAAGGTTTCTGATAACTTTAACCATACTATTTGACTACCGCTGAAAATCATCTGCCACAACAAAAGTAGTCAACGCGGTAGTCAAAACACGAAACTGTCAAAGCAGATTTGCCCAGGAAGATTCTTCGGAATCACCGCGACCCTGGGCATTTTTCATGTCCCAATATAAGTGATGGGCCCAAATCCAAAGACTGCAGATTTTGAGTTTCTCTAACGGGATTTCGGGCACTTTTCTTCAAAAATGGCCTTCCGCCCGAGTGGCTTGATCTTTACTGCGGATATTTTTCCCGCAGATATATCAACAAATCAATTATTTGCTGATTGTCCAAATTTCCGACGATGCCGGCGATCGCTTTTAGTCGTCCGCGCACCAATCCACAATCGAAATGCGGAACTCCCTGCTTACGGATTGAAGCCATTATCGTCTTGCCTGGGCGCATTTGCTGCAGATCCCTGGAATAAACACGCAGAACTTGAACGCGGGCAACATCCTCCTGTTGGCCGGTATCTTCGTTTAATACCCGATACATTCGGCCATCATATTCTGTGATGTCTTCGATAACGCTGCCATAACATTTCACACCGGAAACCTGGTATGCGATGCGGGCGCCAGGGACAAGTTTTTTCGTCATAGTAACGTGCGACAAGAAAAGCACCTCATTTTGGGATCCACTATTTGAACGCAAAATTCTTCGCTGGTTAATTCGCGTAAACATACTGATCCAACGATTATCACACACTGACATTTTAGATATTATGGGAATTCTCCAAAATCCAGCAGTTTCCTGCTACTTTTCCAAAAACCATTTTCCTTCCTCTTCGAACAGATAAACCTCTTTCCCTCTGATCCGCACAGTGTAGCGCATCCCCAGGCCGCCACCCTTCAAAGACGGCGCCAGGCGCACATCCGTCACCCGATCAATTCCGTACTGCTT
>DCTI01000135.1:4883-6198 GCA_002329525.1 Negativicutes bacterium UBA1444 | reverse complement strand
ATCCTGCCGCTGTCGCATGACGAGGTGGTTCACGGCAAACAGTCGCTGCTGGATAAGATGCCGGGCGACTATTGGCAAAAGTTTGCCGGACTCCGGGGCTTTCTCGGATTTACCGCGACCCATCCGGGCAAGAAACTGCTGTTCATGGGCGGCGAGTTCGGTCAGTTTATCGAATGGAATGAAAACCAGAGTCTGGACTGGCATCTGCTGGGTTACGAACAACACGCCAAGCTGCACCGTTACGTGCGGGACTTGAATCATTTGTATCTGTCATCCCCCTGCCTGTGGCAGGCCGACCACCAACGGTCCGGCTTTCGCTGGATCAATCCGGACGACCGAAATGCCAGCATTGTCAGCTATATCCGTTATGCCGGCAATCCAGCCGATTATCTGATCGTGGTGTGCAACTTCACGCCCGTCGGTCGGGAAGGCTATGTAATCGGCGTGCCGGAAGCCGGTGAATACCAGGAAGTATTCAACAGCGACCGGGCCGAATACGGCGGTACCGGCGCCACCCATACGGCGCCGTTGGTGGCGGGGAAACGCTGGAAAAACTGGCCGTTTTCCCTGGCGGTCGGTGTGCCGCCACTGGGTTTCGTCTGTTTTTCCAAAAAGCAAGCCTGACCCCCAATCTGGAAAGGAGAATGGCTATGCCGAAGAAAAAGTGCATTGCGATGATTCTTGCCGGCGGCCAAGGAACGCGGCTGGGGGCTTTGACCAAGACGATCGCCAAACCGGCGGTTCCTTTCGGCGGCAAATACCGCATCATTGATTTTCCGCTTTCGAACTGCAGCAATTCTGGGATTGACACGGTGGGTATCCTGACCCAGTATCAACCATTTTTTCTCCACAGCTATGTGGGCATCGGCAGCCCCTGGGACCTTGACCGCAAGGACGGCGGCGTTTTTGTCCTGCCGCCCTATACCCACGATACGGGCGGAGAATGGTACAAGGGAACGGCGGACGCCATTTTTCAGAACATCGCCTTTATCGACCAGTACGATCCGGTGTGGGTTGTGATTTTGTCCGGCGATCACATTTACAAGATGGACTATACCCAGATGATGGAGTATCACGAGGCCAGGGAAGCCGATGCGACGCTGGCGGTGATCGAGGTGCCGTGGGAGGATACGCGGCGATTCGGCATCATGAACACGGATATCGACGACCGGATCATCGAGTTCGAGGAAAAACCGGCCAAGGCCAAAAACAATCTGGCCTCGATGGGCGTCTATGTTTTCCGGTGGCAGTATCTGCGGTATTATCTGGAGAAAGATTCCCGCAACAGCGCTTCGGACCACGACTTCGGCCGCAA
>DCTI01000135.1:0-4821 GCA_002329525.1 Negativicutes bacterium UBA1444 | reverse complement strand
TGTGGGCGGCCAATATGGATCTGTTGGCGGATCGGCCGCAGCTGGACCTGCATGACCCATCCTGGCGCATTTATTCCGTGAACCCGGTGCGGCCGCCGCATTTCGCCGGTCGCCAGTCCCACATCAGTGAATCGATCGTCAGCGAGGGTTGCCAGATTTTCGGCGAGGTCAAACGCTGCGTCCTGTTCCCGAACGTGGTGGTGGAGCGAGGCGCCCAAGTGCTGGATTCGGTGCTGATGCCCGGAGTGACGGTGGCGCCGAACGCAGTCGTCAGGCGTTCTGTCGTCGGTCCCGATGCGGTGGTGGCGGAGAACGCCCAAGTCGGCGGCGACGGTCCGGTCGCCCTGTTCATGGGGAAGGCCCGGATCGGCCGGAAAGGAGGCCGCGCATGAAAGGCTTGCTGGGTTTGGTCAACCTATACGAAGACGAAACCGGCATGGAGCCGCTGACGCGGCAGCGGCCGTTGGCCGCGGTCCCGTTTGCCGGTCGCTATCGCCTGATTGATTTCGCCCTGTCCAATTTGGTCAATGCCGGCTGCCGGACCGTGGGAGTGTTGGTTCGGGACAAATACCGGTCCCTGATCGACCATCTGCGTTCCGGCAAGGAATGGGACCTGGCCCGCAAGCGCGACGGGCTCTACATCCTGCCGCCGGGATATGTCGCCAACGGCCAGTGCCAGAGCGACGTGGAGAATTTTCGGTTCAATCTCGACTATATTTATAACGCCTCAGAAGATTTCGTCGTGATCTGCGGTAGCCGCACGGTGTGCAATCTGCCGTTGGAACAGGCGTTTCAGTATCATCTGGCGATGGGGGCGGATGTGACGATAATCGGCCGGGAGCGGCCCAATGATGAATGCCGGCACTGCCTGTCCACCGATGAAGCCGGCCGGGTCACCGGCGTCTGCGGTTTGGCGGAGCCCGGACCGGACGACGTGCAGCCGTTGGGTTTTTATATTCTGTCGAAAAGCCTGATGGCCGAGTTGGTCCGCGATTGTGCGGTACGGGGCGGCTGTGATTTTTTCGCCGACGGTGTCCTGCATCACAAGGATCGGCTGAAAATCCAGGTATTCCGGCATAACGGCTATGCCGCCCGGATCGATTCCGTCACCGGCTACTTTCAGTCGCAATTGGAGTTGCTCCACCCACCGGTCTGGCAGGAGTTGTTTTTCCGGTACGGGTCCATTTTTACGAAGGTCAAGGACGAAGCCCCGGCGAAATATCGGGAACAGGCCTGCGTCAGGAATTCTTTGGTGGCGAATGGCTGTATTGTGGAAGGCGCGGTCGAGAACAGTATCCTGTTCCGGTCGGTCATAGTGGAAAAGGGAGCGGTGGTTCAGAATTCGATTCTGATCCAGAATACCCGGATCGGCGCCAACGCTCGTCTGAACAATGTGTTGTGCGACAAGGATTCGCAGGTCGCGGCCGGCCGGTGTCTGAACGGTTCGATGGCATCCCCATTCGTTGTGGAGAAAGGAATTGTGATTTAGCATGATTAAAGTATTGTTTGCGGCATCGGAAGCGACACCGTTCGCGAAAACCGGCGGCTTGGCCGACGTGGTGGGGACATTGCCCCGGGCCTTGCAAAAAGCCAGAGTGGATGCGAGAATCATTGTTCCCCTATACGGCGATATTCCGGAAGCGTATCGCAGTCAGATGCGCCAGCTTGCCACGGAAACGATCCAACTGGGCTGGCGTCGCCAGTATTGCGGATTGTTCGAGCTGCAATACGAAGGGGTGACGGTCTATTTTGTCGACAATGAATACTATTTCCGCCGCAAGGGCCTCTATAATTTTTATGACGAAGCGGAGCGGTTCGGCTTTTTCAGCAAAGCCGTCCTGGACATTATCCCGCGATTGGGCTGGACGCCGGATATCCTCCATTGCCACGACTGGCATGTCGGCATGATTCCCATCCTGCTGCGTTCGCATTATTGCCGGGCGCCGTGGTGTGCGACCATGAAAACGATCTGTACGATTCATAATCTCGAGTATCAGGGAGTATTCCCGCAGACTATCCTGGGGGATATGTTCAATCTGGAGCATGACCAGCCGGCGGCCGCGGCGTTGGAGTTCTACGGCATGGCAAATTTTCTCAAGGGCGGGCTGGAGTACGCGGATTTCATCACAACCGTCAGCCCGAGCTATGCGCGCGAAATACAGACCCGTTACTGGGGCGAGAAACTCGACGGCGTGTTGGCGCGGCGTCGCGACCGGTTGCTTGGGATTGTCAACGGTATCGATCCGGATGTCTATAACCCGTTGACGGACCCGGCCCTGTTCGCCAATTATTCGGTTCGCAGTTTCAAGGGAAAAGTCGAGGACAAAGCCCGGTTGCAGGAATTGCTCGGGCTCGAGAAAAATTCGTCGGCGCCGCTCTTCGGCGTCGTCTCCCGCCTGGTGAAGGCCAAGGGCTTTGACCTGGTTCATCGCGTGCTGGACGAAATGATGGCGGAGGGACTGCAACTGGTGGTGCTGGGCACCGGCGATCCCCAGTATGAGGACCTGTTCCGGGAAGCGGCGTGGCGATATCCAGGGCGGGTAGCGGTGCGGATCGGCTATGACGACGTCTTGGCCCGCCGGATTTATTCCGGCGCCGATGTACTGCTCATGCCGTCGCAGAAGGAGCCGTGCGGGATCAGCCAGCTGATTGCGATGCGATACGGCTGTATTCCGTTGGTGCGCGAAGTGGGAGGTCTGCAGGATACTGTCGAAAGTTTCAATCCTGATACCAACGAAGGAACAGGTTTTTCCTTCACGAACTTTAATGCTCACGACATGTTGCACGTGATCCGGCTGGCCTGCGAAGTGTACAAGGACAAAAAACGCTGGAACATTTTGATGAAGATGGCTATGAAAACGGATTGTTCCTGGAAAAAATCTGCCAAGGAATATGGCACCTTATATCGACAAGTACTGGAGGCGGATTTCCATGTTTCATGATAAAACGGGGTTCATTGGCGAGTATCTGGAAAAATTCCAGAGTATCCACGGCAAAGGAGTCGAACAGGGTTCCGACCGGGAACGCTACGAGGCTCTGGCCGGCTTGGTCCGCGACCTGATCGCCCAGCGCTGGGCGCGAACGAACCGCGAGTATATGGAGCGCGACTGCAAGCAGGTCTACTATTTTTCCATCGAATATCTACAGGGGCGGATTTTGCTGAGCAACTTGATCAATCTGGATATTCTGGCGTTGTGCGAGGAAGGCCTCAGCGACCTGGGAATCAGTCTACAGGATCTGACCGAGCAGGAACCGGAAGCCGGACTCGGTAGCGGCGGGTTGGGACGGCTGGCCTCCTGCTTCCTGGATTCCATGGCTTCGTTGCATATTCCGGGCAATGGCTGCGGGATCCGTTACCGTTACGGCATGTTCAAGCAAAAGATCGTCGACGGGTATCAGGCCGAGTTGCCGGATCCCTGGCTGAAGGACGGCAATGTCTGGGAGTTCCGCCGGCCGGACAAGGCCGTGACCGTGAAATTCGGCGGCCAGATTCGGGAGGAGGACGTGGATGACCGGCGGGTTTTCCACCACGAGGGGTATCAGGAAGTTCTGGCGGTTCCCTATGATATGCCGGTGGCCGGGTACCACAACAACACCGTGAACACGATGCGGCTCTGGAGCGCCGAAGTAATGCCGATGGACACCGACGAGGGACCTTATTCCACCCACGATTATGTCAAGGCGATGGAATACCGCCGCGCGGTGGAATCGATTTCGGAAATCTTGTACCCGGACGATTCGCGGTACGAGGGCCGGGTGCTGCGTCTGAAGCAGCAGTATTTTATGGTCTCGGCCGGGCTGCAGAGCATTGTGCGGCGATACAAGAAATTCCACGGCTCGATGATGGATTTTCATGAAAAGATCGCCATTCATATCAACGACACGCATCCGGTGGCCGTGATTCCCGAACTGATGCGCATCCTGATTGACGAGGAAGGTCTGAGCTGGGATGATGCCTGGCGCGTGACAACCAATACCGTTTCTTACACCAATCATACGGTGATGCCGGAAGCGTTCGAAAGATGGCCGATCGACGTGTTCAAAGAGTTGCTGCCGCGAATTTACATGATTGTGTACGAGATCAACGAGCGCTGGTGCCATGAACTGTGGAACCGCTATCCGGGCGAGTGGGACCGGATCCGGGAGATGGCGGTCATGGCGGACGGTTTCGTTCACATGGCCAATCTGGCNNGTTGTCGGCAGCTACAGCGTAAACGGCGTGGCCAAGATTCATACGGAAATTCTGAAAAAGTCGGTGCTGAAACGGTTTTACGAGTATTCGCCCAGTAAGTTCAACAATAAAACCAACGGGATTACTCATCGGCGCTGGTTGATGAAAGCAAATCCGGATCTTTCGGAGGTCATCACGGAAGCGATCGGCGACAGCTGGATGGCCCATGCGACCGATTTGCTGCGCCTGACCAACTGGGAGACGGACCCGGTNNTTCGCCGAAAAGGTGGCGATGGTGAAGCTGGCGAACAAGGAACGCCTTGCCGCCTATGTTCAAAAAACAATGGGACAGAAACTCAATCCACATTCGATTTTCGATTGTCAGGTCAAGCGCATCCACAGTTATAAGCGGCAAATGTTGAATGTGCTGCATATCATGGATTTGGCGAACCGGCTGCGGGAAAATCCCAGCCTGGACATTACGCCGCGCACCTTTATATTTGCCGGCAAAGCCGCCCCCAGCTTTTATCAGGCCAAACGGACCATCAAGCTGATCAACACGGTGGCGGCCATGATCGACGCCGACCCCGTGCTGCGGGAAAAACTCAAAATCGTGTTTCTGGAGAATTACCGTGTCTCGCTGGCGGAGA